>CANNLB010000151.1 GCA_947505565.1 Acidobacteriota bacterium
TTCGCTCGGCTGGCGAAGGCGGGGTATCGCCTCTTCACGATCTTTCATGTTGACGTGGTGGCGTATGTCGCGGCGATTTATGGCCGGGGCTGGGTGGCTCCGGAGACGCTGGTGGGGTGGCATCGGTGGATGGGTTCGTTTTACCCGGACGTGCTGCAGTTGGTGTTTCAAAAGCAGCTCGACTGCGTGCGACATTCAGCGGCCTGCATCGTGCCGTCGCCGGAGATGCGGGAGGTGATCCAGCGTTGTTATGGGCAGGCGGTACGGGTGGAAGTCCTGCCGTGGGGTACACCTCCGGCGACCCATTTGAGTGATCGAAGCCCTGCGGAGGACCGGATTACGCTGTTGACGCTTAGCCGGATCTCGCCCGAGAAGAATCAGCACGTCTTGCTAGAAGCGCTGCTCCAATGGGAGCAGCAGGGGAACGTGCCGAAGCTCCGGCTGCGGCTTTGTGGGCAGCCGGCCTTCATGCAGGGCCGGGCTTATGCCGAGAAGTTGAAGAATCTGGCGGGTCGGTTACGGCAGGTCGAGGTGGAGTTTCCGGGGCACGTGACGGGGCAGGCGAAGGCGGACCAGTTTGCCGAGGCTGATCTGTATGTGTTTCCGTCGAGCCATGAGTCGTATGGGCTGACCTTGATGGAGGCGTTTCAAGCTGGACTGCCAGCGTTGACGTTGCATCACGCCGGGGCGAAAAGTCTGATGCGGTCGGAGTTCGGGCGGATGGCTTCGGCGGATTCGTTTCTGCCGACGCTGCAGGAGTTGGTGCGGGATCGCGGACGGCTGCGCGAGATGGGCGGGGCGGCGCAGCAGTTTGCCCGGGCCAACCCATTTTCAGCTACCGTGGTGCGGTTGCGAAATCTGCTGTTGGCCTAGGTAACTGTCGCGGGCCTCGCCCTATTAGGAGCGATGTCCTTTCTTTGGTAAGACCTTCGATGCGCTGCCCGGTCGCTGCGCCGGAGTCCGCCGTTCACCATGATTGCCGTCTTGTCGTTGACGCAGGGGATCGGCAAGAGATTGTGCCGGCGGCTTCCAGCGGATCGCACGATGGAGACAGCCAAGGGCGGGATCTGCTGCTGTATCCAATGTATCGGGACGTGCGCGGCAAGAACGAAACGCTCGTAGGGATGCTGGCCTTGAGTCGGAACGTACGTTTGGTGAAATAGTGTGCGGCAACTGTTTTCAGGTGTTAGGCGTGGGTGCGGCGGTGGGGCGGGTTCTGACGGCGGATGATGATCGGGCTCCGGGCGGCCATCCGGTAGCGGCGCTGGCGTTGGAATACTGGCAGAGTCGATTCAACGGCGACCCGAAGATTGTAAGCCGGAAGATTTTGGTGAACGACCTCCCAATGAATATCGTCGGCGTCAGCGCGGCGGGGTTCTCTGGTCTATCGCCGGAGCGTTTACCAAAGTCCTCTTCCCGATTGCAATGCCGAAGGAGATCAACCCGCGCGGGGGTAAATTTGGAGGAACTTCGATCGCGTTGGTTGCAGGTATTCGGCCGCCGGAAGATCGTGGTGACGAACGATCCGGTGAAGGCGAACAGGCAGGCCGTTTTCCGGCAGGTGATCGGCATGGAGATCGGCGAGAAAGAGTTTGCGACCGCTTCGAACTTTACCCGCGAGACGTCTTGGCAGATGACGATTGGGGCGACGCGGGGACGCTGCTGATATCTTTCTAACGCCTTGGGGCGTGAAGGGATTGCCGGCGATGTTTCCTTCGCAAGGCACCGATTCGGTGAACCACGGCGCGGAGCCGCACTGGCGGATCCTGGTGTTCAACTTCGCCATCACGTTCGCGGCGGGGCTGGCCTGCGGGTTGGTCCCGGCGCTGCAGGCGACGCGGCAAATCCTCGCGCTGAAGCCGAGTAGCTCCGTGTGGCTGCGCAAGGCGCTGGTGGTGAGGCAGTTGTCGCTGTCGCTGCTGCTGCTGATTGGCGCGGGACTGTTTCCGCAGAGCTTGTCGAATCTGGCGACGTTCATGATTGACCCGGGGCTTGAGCGGGTACAAGAACGAACGGGTGGAAGCGTTCTATCGGGAACTGTTTCGACTGTTGAAGGCGACGTCCGGAGTGGAATCCGCGCCGTTGGAAGTGGTGCCAGTGCTCCGCGGTGGGGAGCGGGATTCGAAGACCTGGGGCAAGAAAGTGCTCAGCAACGAGAAGATGGCGCAGTTGTACTTTTCGGGCAGGGATGCGGTGAGTGGGCATATTGGGTGGGGCGGAGATCCGGGGACGAAGACGGACATCGAGATTATCGGCGTAGTCTCGGACACGAAGTACGAGGGCTGCTCCAAGAAGGCTGCGTGTCCGATACGGCGGGTACGTTGGGACCTTGTTGCTGCCAGAGCAGCAGTTGGATGAGTCTTTGACGAATGAGCGATTGGTATCGATGTTGTCGTGGTTGTTTGGGTTGTTCACGACGGGCCTGGCGCTGATTGGGCACCGGCCTTCGCATGGCCTTGGGCGCGGAGACGGGGAACGTAGCGAGGCTCGTCATCGGGAGATGATGACGATGGGTTGGCGATCGTGGCCTTGCTCTGGGGCTATTTGCCAGCGGCGAACGCGGCGAAGATCGACCCGGTGAGAGCGTAGCGCAGCGAGTAGGGAATACAATAGCGGCAGGCATCGCCGTGCAAAAACTAGTTCTTTTTCTGTTGACCGCCTGCGCCATATGGGCGCAGGGAGACGACCGCATTACTGCCGAATGGGCTCTCCGCAATGGTGGCAGGGTTCGGCTGGCTGGCGCGCCTTGGCTTGTCGACGTGCAGGCGCTGCCGGTGGGCCCACTCCGTTTGGATGGCGTGGACTTGGCGGGGACGATCATCGACCACAAAGACTTGAAGCTGCTTTCGAGCTGTACGGAGCTGCGGGAGTTAATTCTGCCGGGCACGATATTCAATCCAGGGGCGGGCTCCAACCTGGACGCGAATAAAGAGCTGGCCGCGCTGAAGCCGTTGACGAAACTGGAGAAGTTCGGACTTTCATTGCATTTTCTCCAGGACATCAATGTGCAGGACAAGGGGTTGAAGGAGTTCGCCAACTTGACCCAGATTCGCGAAATGCGAATTGCGATGGCCAAGGTGAAGGGCGACGGGCTGGCTTCGTTCGTCAATGTGGAGAAGCTCGACCTGAACAACACGCGAATGACCGACGACGGGATGAAGCAGGTGGCGGGAATGAAGAAACTGCGCTACTTGAGTCTGCGGGATACTTTTGTGACGGACGAAGGGCTGAAGCAGTTAGCGGAGTTGAAGGAGTTGGAGACGCTCGACCTGTTCGGGCTCCGGTTGACGGATCGCGGGGTGAGTTATCTGCGGGGGCTGACGAAGCTGAAGCGATTGAACATTTTGGGCTCGGCGCTGACCGACGCCGGGGTGGAGGCGCTGGAGCCGCTGAAGGAGCTGACAGAGCTGAATCTGTATCGAACGCAGATTACGAATGCGGGGTTGAGTAAACTGAAGGGCCTGAAGAATTTGACGTCGCTGGATGTCCGGTATGCGCGGGTGACAAGGAGCGGGGTGGATGAGCTGGTGGCGGCGAATCCGCGAGTCCGGGTGGAGTTTCAGGACGCCGCGCCGCAGACGGCGGATCCGAGTTTGCGGACGGCGAAGCCGACGGCGATGACGGACGCCGCGATCGCCGGTTGGGTGGAAAAGATGGGTGGGCGGAGTTCGCTGGAGGCGGGCAAGATTCGGTCGGTGGACTTGTCGCGGACCCCGGTGTCCGACGCGCAGCTGGCGTATTTGAGCGGGTTGACGGCGTTGACGCGGCTGCGGCTGAACACGACCGAAGTAGGCGATGGGGGGATGGTGCACGTCGGAAAAATCAAGACACTGGTCGATCTGAACCTGGGGCATACGATGGTCTCTGACACGGGCATGGCGGCCCTTTCCGGGCTCAAGGAACTGCATCGGCTGACGCTGAACCATACGCTGAGCAAGGGAAACCTGCCGACAACGATGCCGCTCGAGGAGCTGGAGATTTCGAATACACTTTTTGATGATCGAAGCGCGGCGACGCTGGCGAAGATGCCGACGTTGCGTTCGCTGCGGCTTGCTTACACCGACATCACGGCGGCGGGGCTGGAGGCGCTGAGCTCGCTTCCGCTGCGGAAACTGGACATTCTTTCAAACGACATCGGCGATGAGGCGATGGTGTTCATCGGCAAGATGACGACGCTGGAAGAGCTATCGCTGAGCTACTGTCGGCACACGAGTAAAGGGCTGGCGGACTTGAAAGGGCTAACGAATCTTCGGGTGTTCGAATCGGTGCGCACGCGGCTGGACGACAAGGCCGTGCCGTACCTGATGGGCTTCGCGAAGCTGCGGCGGTTGAACTTGGACTACACCGGGTTGTCGGACAAAGGCTTGGCCGCATTGCAACTTCCGGAGTTGGAAGAGTTGCGGCTGGACACGGCAGACCTGACGGACGCGGCGGTGGAGACACTGGCGAAATTCCCAAAGCTCAGGAGCGTGAATCTCTACCACACGCTGATCACTGAGGCTGGATACAACAAGCTAAAGGCAGCCAAGCCGCAGCTCGAAGTGGTGTTTGACCGGGAGTCTTCGATTCCGCGGCGGAGGAAAAGCTAATGTGGGCAATGATCCTATTGCTGGCGGCGCTGACGCCGCTCGATTGGGTAAAAGAGCTGGGCGGGACGGCGACGGCGGATGCGCAGGGGCGGATCGTCTCGCTCGATTTGAGCCGGACCTGGGTGAATGATTCAGACCTGCAACGGGTGGGTACCTTCACAGAGCTGCGGAGCTTGGACCTTTCGCACACGCGGGTGACGGACCTGGGTTTTGTGCACTTGAAAAAGCTACGGAACGTAACGTCCATGAACCTGTACTATGCCGAACTGGTGGGCGATGGCTCGTGCGCGGTGATGAAGCTCTGGCCGAAGTTAGAGACGCTGAACATGCGCGGCACGAAGGTGACGGACACGGGTGTAGCTCATCTGGCCGGGCATCCGGCAATGGCTTCGATCGACGTGGGCTTCGCGCTTTTTACGGATAACGGTGTGGAGTATCTGGCGTCCATGCCGAAGCTGCGGCACATTGCCTATGGCGGCAACAAGATGACCGACGTAGGATTGAGCCCGCTGAAGTTGATTTCCACTCTACGCGAGCTCGACTTGGGCGGGCAGCAACGGACGGACTCGGGTTTGTGGCAGGTGACGATTACGGACCGAGGGCTGGAACTTTTGGGGACGATGAAGGAGTTGGAACTGCTGGATCTGCGGAACGCGAAGATTACCGATGCAGGCATCGACCAGCTTTTCGGATTGCAGCGACTGAAACACTTGAACGTGACAAACACGCTGTTGACCGATGCCGGGGTGGCCAAGTTGAAGGCTGCGCTGCCCAACGTTCGGATCGAGGCGGGGAAGTTTGAAACCGTAAAACGTTAGGGGCGGGGCAACGCGAAATTGTAGAGATGGCCGGCCGTGCGAACCCATAGGTGGCCATCGGCGATGGCGGGAGTGGCGAATACCTCTTCGCCGAGGTCGGCCGAAGCGGCGACGCCCCACTGGGCTCCGGCTTCGAGTACTGAAACGTTGCCGTTTCGGCTGATGAAATACACCTTGCCGTCGCCGGCGACCGGAGAGGCGTAGTATTCATCCAACGCCTGCGGCAGGCGGCCCTGCTTGAGCAGCTTGCCCGTGGCCGGGTCCAGCGTTTGCAGAATGCCGCCGTTGCGAACGAGGTACAGCACGCCACGATAGAGCAACACGGCCGGGACATCAGGGAGCGACTTCTCATAGCGCCATAGGACGTGCGTGTTGGTCACGTCGCCCTTCCCGCCCAAGCGGATGGCCATCGTTGCGTTGGAGGACGTCCGCCGCATCGAATAATACTGCCAATCGCGCTGGTCAAAGAGACCGTCTTTGTTCAGGTCCTGCATCTCCCAATTGCCGGGGTGAATCGGCTTGGGCACTTCGTCTTTGGAAAGCTTGCCGTCGCCGTTCTTGTCGTGGAGCTTGATCATCTCGGCGAAGGCCGGAAGCTCCATGCGCTCGCTGGCTTCGCCACCGGGGGCCCATCCGTTGAAGTACAGCGTATCGCCTTCGATGACCGGGACGGACTTCACCTGGTACGTCAAACCGCCGACGCGCCAGGCCACCTTGCCGGTAGAGATGTCGTAGGCATCGAGCTGATAGGAGCCGGGCACGATGAGCTGGTTTCCGTGTGTAATAGGTGTGGAAAAGCTGTGGACGTTGTCGGGGCGATCAGCCTTCCAAAGTGTCTTCCCCGTCTTTGGGTCGACGGCGAGCAGAAAGGCGCCCTGGTCTTGATCGCAGATGAGGAGGAGCTTGCCGTCGGCGAGGACGGGCGAAGCGCCCATGCCGTGGAAGTTCGTGAAGGGGCCGAGGGGAACGCGCCAACGCTCCACGCCGTCGGCGGTATAGGAGAGCAGTCCGTAGCCGGCGAAGAAGACGTAGACGTTGGAGCCGTCGCTGACGGGGCTGGGTGAGGCGGGGTCGTTGAGGGTGTGGCGCTTTTCGTCCTGATTGGCAGGCGCATCGTGCCGCCAGAGCAGGGCTCCGGTTTTACGGTCGAGGGCAAAGGTGAAGAGCTTGCCGCCTTCATGGCCGGTGAGGAAAACACGGTTCGAAGTTACGACCGGGGAAGATTTGCCGCGGGGGATGGCCTGCTTCCAGACGACGTTCTTATCGGGTCCAATA
>CANNLB010000152.1 GCA_947505565.1 Acidobacteriota bacterium
TCAAGTCCTAGCGACGGTTCCGGAGAAGAGGCGACTTCGATGATCGGATTTTCGTGCGAGAGTGAGCTTAGGACGCTGCGTCCGGTGGACGTCAAGAGCGGCGCGCCGAATGTGGCTTCGTCCGAGGCTGGTTTCTACTTTCCGTTGGTGCGGACCCTGGTCGCCGAAACCGAAAAGGCCAGCTCCGGCGCAACGTTTGTTTTTACCTCGTCGTCTCCGCGCGAAGGCGTTTCCGTGGTTGTGGGTAAGATCGCCGTGGAATTGGCGGCCGTTACCGGGGAAAAAGTGCTGATCGCGATGACCGATGCGATCGGAAACTTCGCGCCGGGGCCGGGAACGGGGCCGGAGCCGCAGAACCCGGTGATCCGCGAAGCGAACGGCGTATTTCGGCTTCGGCCGCCCCAGTCGGCCAACTGCGCGTCCCGCGTGGAACGATTCGAGTTACTCCGTCAGCTAACGGCACTGTTTCCGTATGTGTTGGTGGACGCTCCGGCGCTCTCGGTTTCAGCCGAGGCGCTCGAGTTCGGGGCTCGTTCGCAAGGGATTGTGTTAGTGGCGGCGGCGGGCAAGGTTCGCCGCAATCGGCTCTTGCAGACCAAGCGCATGATCGAAGTTTCCGGTGCCCCGTTGCTGGGGTGCGCGCTGAATCGGCGCACTTATCCGATCCCCAATTTTCTCTACAAAAGGCTCTAACTCGATGCGACAACTTCTCTCCTTCGGCGCGCTATTGCTGGCGGCCTATTTTGTGTTCCCGGCTTCGCTGACGGCGTTTCAAGGCCGCGAGCAAGCCTATCGCTTGCAGGCCGGGGATGCGTTCGAAGTGCAGTATCGCTACACGCCAGAGTTCAACGCCAAGGCCGTGGTACAGCCCGATGGACAAATCACGCTTCCTATCGCCGGGTCCGTTCGCGTAGGCGGGCTGACGGTGGAAGAAGCGCGGGCGTGGATTACGGCCAAGGCCGGGGAACGACTCCGAGAGCCGGAGGTTGTCCTGCTCTTGACCGACTTTGTGAAGCCCTCGTTCACCGTGGCGGGCGAAGTGGGTCGACCGGGCCGCTACGACCTGCGGGGGAACATGTCCGCGATCGACGCGGTGGCGATCAGCGGCGGTATAAAGGACAGCTCAAAGCATTCGCAAGTGCTGCTTGTTCGTCGGCACAATGACGACTTTGCCGATGTCCGCGTCTTCAATCTGAAGCACGCGATGACCGGCGAGGGCGTACAGGAAGACATCAAAATCCAGAATGGCGACTTGCTCATCGTTCCGCAGAACTTCGTGAGCAAGCTGGAACGTTACATACGCTGGGGCCAGCTTTACGCGGGCTTCAGCCTGTTCCGCCGCTAGCTGACGGCGGGTTGAAGCGGTAGGAAGGGAAGTAAGTGACCTGATCGGGTTGGATGCCCGCAGCGGCAAGCCGGGCATGGTTCCGGGCTTCGAGTTCGCGATAGATGGACTCGTTTAGGATCCAACTGCCGGTGCGGAAGGATTGAGTCAAGGGAGAAAACCTCCGCTTGAACTTGAACAGCGTGTCTTCCCGACCACCCAAGCCACCGCCGAGATGCATGGACTGCCGCCCGTTCCTAGCTCCCCAACTCCGGACGTCGTCCAGCAGCACTTTGGACGGCGAAACAGCGGCGTGTTGGGAAGCGGTGCCGATGAGGTGGCAGTGGAGGACGTGGTTGTAGTCGATGACGAGCATGGCGGCCGCCACCGAATCGCCTAGCTTAGTGACGAAAAGGCGAACGCTCGCCCCGAGGGTTGCTCGAAAGCGGTCCACCCAGGGCCGGTCGACGACGTATTCCGGCCGACTTCCGCAGCGGGCCATCGTGTCCTGATAGGCAGCGACGAAAGCGTCGGCACAGGTCCAAGCGCGGTCTTCGGCGGTAACCAAGCCAGCCTCGCGGGCTTTGCGGATGTCATAACTGAGGTTCTTGTGGTACTGCTGCAGGTGGACCTTCTCAGAAAGCGTGAGGTCGATCGCCACCGTGTTTCCAAACTCGCGCACGCCTGCGGCGGCGGCGGGCAACTCGGCGAGCAGGTTGAAGTTCCCGAGAATTGGGTTGAAGCGGGTGAACGAGGACACGATCCGCTGCGATCCCCAATGATCCTGCAACGCGCCCCACGCCCGGGCCAGGAATTCGGGGTCGGCGGATCCGACCGGGCCGGGGTATCCGTAGACGGAGGTCGCGTCGGAATAGCCAGGGGCGTCGGCAATCGGCGTCAACAGGTAGGGCCACAGAAAATCGCGATCCCCTTCCTGATAGTGGAACGCCCGCGGTTGGCCCTCCTGCCCGAAGCCCGGCAGGCAGTGGTATTCCGGGGTGTGGAAAACGTCGTGCCGAACCCGATCGAGCACTGCGCGCCAGGCGGTATCCGTCGGGACCAGAACGTCGGCTTTGGCCTGTGTTAACACCTTTCGCGCTCCGTATTCCACAAGGTTGGGAAAACTGAGGCGTCGCTATAGTCGGGCTCGCCAGCCGCGTTCTTGGCGCAGATCATGTCGTTGTAAAGCTGCACGGGGCGTCCGTCGGGTTTGGTGGCGGGCTGGTATTGATTGGCACCATCCTGCAGATGGACCGCCAGCGCGACCCTCGAACGGTCGCTGCGGTTGGCGTAACTGCCGTGAATCGCCAGGCAGTGGTGGAGACTGAACTGACCCCGTTGGAGCGAGATCGTCACGGGCTTGAACTCCAAGCCGAGCCCCTCCACGTGGCGCAGCAGCAGATCCATATCCGTGCTGTGGAAAGACAGGATCGACCGATCCACCTTGTGCGACCACCTATGGCTACCGTCCAGGACTACCAGCGGCCCCGTCTCTTCCGGGCAATCGTGCAGCGGGATCCACGCGGTCAACATGTTCTTCGAAGAGCACGTTCCCCTGTAATCGCCATCGACATGCCACCCGACGACGGCATTAGTCTGGCCGCCGGGCTTGTTGACGATCTGGTCGTCGAACAAGCGGATTTCGGAGGTGTCGGCAGCGGCCGCGGCGATCGCCCCAACCGTCGGGCTCCAAGCCAATCGACTCACTTTGCGATTCTGGAGAGAGAGATACTCGTTGTTCCGCGTGCCTTCGCCATCGCCCGGCATCCAATCGGCGAAGTGCTTGCCCGCGCCAGGCAGAACCCGGTCGCGATGGCCGGTCCAATGCTGATCCAACCCAGCCAACGCTTCGTCGATCAAGGCGTTATCCAAAACGGTGGGCGTGGTGACCCAGCCGTGCTCCTGATAAAAGGCCGCGTCCTGGACGGAGAGGGCGAATGGTGCTTGTAGGGTGCTCGTTAGCATAAAAGTGAAACTCCTAGAGGAAATAACGCTATCCGACGTTGCCGACGGTCTTGGCTCGGGCGGCTGGAGGCATGGTCACAAGCTGCGCTCGCTTCCGGGGAGGTTCCGCGGCAGCAAGGCTCAGAACATGCTTGCTGGCGCTGTACTCGGGTACGAGTTCCTGAATCAAGGGCACGATGTCCCCGAGCCGCCGACTGTCACAAAGGTGCCGCATATGGTTCAACTGCGCAAGGACGTGGGAGGTTGGAGCCCCGCCTCCCGTAAACATTTTGATCTTACGGTGGGAGGTGGCGATCGTCTCCTCATCGTGCAAATTCAGCTCTTCGTAGAGTTTTTCGCCGGGACGAATGCCGGAAAATTCGATCTTGATATCGGTATCCGGAACCAGGCCGGAGAGCAGAATCAGCTTCCGGGCGATATCGACGATCTTCACTTGGCCGCCCATTTCGAGCACGAAGATCTCGCCGCCCTGGCCCATTACGGAGGCCTGGAGCACGAGTTGCGACGCCTCGGGAATCGTCATGAAGTAACGCTGCATGTCGGGATGAGTGACCGTTATCGGACCGCCCTTGGCGATCTGCTGCTTGAACAGCGGGATCACGCTGCCGTTGCTGCCGAGGACGTTGCCGAAACGGACGGCGACGAAGCGGGTGGGGCAGGCAGGGAGAGAACGAATCAGCAACTCGCACAGGCGCTTGGTGGCACCCATGACGCTGGTCGGGTGGACGGCTTTGTCCGAGGAGATCAGCACGAACTCCTCGACACCGTGTTCGGCCGCCGCCTGGGCCACGTTCCACGTTCCAAATACGTTGTTGGTGATGGCTTCAATCACGCTCGATTCCATGATCGGGACGTGTTTGTAGGCGGCGGCGTGGTAGACCATCACGGGGAGGTGCCCCTTCATGACGGACGAGACCCGCTGCTGATCGCGGATGTTGCCGATCTCCAGGACTAAGTACAGCTCCGGAAAGGCGGTCCGCAGTTCGCGCTCCAGATGGAATAGCGGCGTTTCGGCCACTTCAAAGGCGATCAAACGAGACGGGCGGAAGCGGGCGATTTGACGGCACAACTCCGAGCCGATCGAACCAGCGGCGCCGGTGACCATCACGACCTTCCCCTCAATTCGGCTGCGGAGGAGTTCGCGATCTAGCTCCACCGGATCGCGGGAGAGCAGATCCTGTACATCCACATCCCGAATTTGCGTGGCGATCGCTTTGTTTTCCACCATCTCGCCCAAGGCGGCCACCGTGCGGAACCGGACGCGGGCCTGCTGGCAATACTGAAGAATTTCGACCATCTCCTCCGCCGTGGCCGAAGGCAGCGCAATGAGCACTTCGCGGACTCCCGTGCGACTGGCGATCGACTTCAACTCCGCTCCCCGTCCCAGCACACTCGTGCTGTAGACGATGAAGTCGGTGAGCTTGGGATCATCGTCGATGAACCCAAGCACGTTGTAGCCGAGCGAGGAGTTGGCGCGGGTTTCTGCCAGCAGGGCGACGCCGGCGCGTCCGGCACCGTAGATGAGCACGTCGGTGCCGGGGGTTGCAGCCCTGGGCTGGCGGGCTTGAATCACCAGCCGAGCGATCAGATAGCGGGTGCCGATGAAGAGTGAGCAAAGCATCAGATCCATGATCGGGATGGAACGTGGGAAGCCAGTCGGGGCGAGCCATAGTACGAGCGGCAGACTGAGCAACGATCCAATCAGATTGGCACTGCACACCTGGAGCATGTCATCGATGGAGAAGAATCGCCAGGCGCGGCGGTCCAGTTGGTGCCACTGGAAGGCCGTCAGTTTGACGAGGATCCAGATGGCCAATGCGACCTTCAGGTGCGGCACATACGGCGCGGGAATCTCGAACTCGAAGCGCAGCAGGAAGGCACCGACTCCGGCCAGGGCGACCAATGCCGCCTCAGTGGCCGCGTGCACCAGTTGCGGCCTCCGCCGGGTGCCGGATGATGGTTGGTGGTGGTGCGGGAGCATGACGATGGGTCCTCCAGTTAGGCGTGGGAATTCGTACGGAGTGCGGGTACGGCGGCGGCGGGCGCGAGTTCATTCAGCGCCCGCGACAAGGCACCGGCAACCTCGTACACTTGCTGTTCGCGGAGATGGTTAAAGAACGGCAGGGCGATCGTCCGGTCAGCGACGTGTTCGGTGACGGGGAAATCGCCGCGCCGATAGCCGAACTGCTGGCGGTAGAAGTCCTGCAGGTGGATCGGCGCGAAGTAGTTGTTGCAGGCCACGCCTTCCTGGCGGAGCAGTTGCAGAACGCGATCCCGGTCTTCCCGGCTGAACTCGTCGGCGAGGCGAATCACGTAGACGAACCAGCTCATCTCCACTGCTCCGCTCGGTTGCGGAGGCAGGATCACCCCGGGAACGCCGGACAACACGTGGTTGTAGGTTTCGGCGACGTTCTTGCGCAATCGGAGGATCTCCTGGAGCCGCGTCAACTGCCCAAGACCCAGGGCGCAGTTGATATCGGCGAGCCGATAGTTGTAGCCCAAACGCTGGTGTTGTAGCCACGCGCCGCCATCGCCGCGCCCTTGGTTGCGCCAACTGCGCGATAGTCGCGCGACGTTCTCGTCGTTGGTGACGACGGCGCCGCCCTCTCCGGTCGTGATCTGCTTGTTCGGATAAAAAGCGAACGCCCCGCTATCGCCAAAGCTGCCGGCCTTGCGTCCGCCGATGGTGGCCCCGATGGCTTCGCAGGCGTCTTCGATGACGGACAGGCCGCGCCGGGCGGCGATCTGGTTGATGGCCGGCATATCCGACGGGTGCCCGAAGACGTGCACCGGGAGAATGCCGCGGGTCTTCGAGTTCACCGCAGCCGGGATCAACGCGGTATCGATGTTGTAGGTGTTGATGTCGATGTCGACGAAACGCGGGATGGCCCGTTCATAGAGCATGCAGTTGGCCGAGGCGACGAAGCTGAACGGGGTGGTGATGACCTCGTCCCCATCGACAATGCCCGCCGCCTTCACGCAGAGATGAAGGGCACTGGTGCCCGAGTTGACGGCGACGGCAAAGCGGGTGCCGGCGGCGGCGGCCATGGCCTCCTCAAAGGCCGGGAGTAGCGGGCCCAGGCTGAGGGTGGGGCCGCTGAGCACGTCCATGACGCGCTGGCGATCTTCGGCGGTAACGTCGGGCGAGGACAGGGGAATCGGTTGGGATACGGGCGTGGCGGCGAGATTCGACATAAGTTGGTTATTTCCTAAAAAATCGATTTGATGGGTTCCGGGGTGGGCAGACCATGGTCCGCGGGGGTGCCGAGAAACTCTTCCATGGAGGCGTGACCTTCCTTGGCGATTCCCGCCGCAGTGACTACCGTCCAGAACGTGAGCACCAGGATTTTGAGGTCCAGGCCGAGGCTGCGGTGGTCGACATACA
>CANNLB010000153.1 GCA_947505565.1 Acidobacteriota bacterium
CGGCGCGCAACTCGTCGATACGACGAGCGCAACGCTGAGCGGAGTCGTTGAGAACAAGCGCATCATCGACCTGCCTTTGAACGGCCGCAACATCTACTCGCTGGCTTGGGCCACGGCCGGAGTCTTCCCCCAGCGCCCGGCCGCAGGTAGCGCCAACGAAGGGTTCCATTCTATCGGCATCTTCACCGTGAACGGCGGGCGCGATTCGTCCAACGCCATCCTCATGGATGGCGTACCGGTCACCATGAATTCGAACACCGCGAACATGAACGCCAACAGCGCCGTACCCTCGGTCGAAGGCGTCGAAGAGTTTCGGATCCAAACTAATTCCTACAGCGCCGAGTATGGCCGCAGCGGCGGCGGCGTGCTGACGATCGCCACCAAGTCTGGAACCAATACGCCTCACGGCAGCCTCTTCGAGTTCGTCCGGAACAGCAAAATGGACGCCAATAACTGGTTCGCCAACGCGAGCGGCCAGAAGCTGGCGACCTTCCAGCGCAACGAATTCGGTGCCAGCTCCGGCGGGCCGCTGGTCATTCCGAAAGTCTATGATGGGCGAAATAAAACTTTCTGGTTCGCCGTTTATGAAGGCCGTCGCCAACGCTCCGCGTCGACCCGCTTTTTCACGCTGCCAACCAACGACCAAATGGTCGGCGACTTCTCGAAGACGTTGACCGCCGCCGGCCAACTCCGGAACATCTACGATCCGTTCTCCACCGCCCCGGATCCTGCCCGCCCCGGGCAGTTCACGCGCACCGTTTTTCCAGGAAATCGCATCCCGGCTAACCGGATCGACCCGGTTGCGGGCAACGTCCTGAAGTACTTCGGACCCGGCCCCAACTTGGCCGGCCAGGCAAACACCGGACAGAACAATTTTTTCTTCCAAGGCAAAGCACCGACCAACGTCAACCGGGCCACGTCGAAAGTGGATCACAATTTCAACGAGAATCAGCGCATCTTCTTCCGCTACTCCATTTTCCAGAACGAGAACTCGCAACCTGAACTATGGCCCGGCCCGGGCTGCCCGGACGGCGGCTGCTACTCGAACTACGAGCGTATGCAGAACGCCGCTCTCGACTATAGCTGGACCATCAATCCCACCACGCTCCTCAGCCTGCGCTACGGTTTCGCCCGGTCGATCCTGGATCGCGGCAGTTGGTTCAAGGGCTTTAAACCCACCTCTCTCGGCTTACCCTCCAGTACCGAGACTGGAGCGGACTTGCTTTTGTTTCCGGAATTCGCCGTGGAAGAAATGACCATGCCAGGATTGCTCCATCACTGGAACTTCCGCTCGGCCAATCAATCCCACACGTTCGTGGGAACGCTATCAAAAGTTTACGGCAGCCACTCGCTCAAGGTTGGGACCGAGATGCGAAAAAATTTGATCAACCACATGCAACAGCCGTGGCAATTGACGTTTTCCTTCAACCGGGCCATGACGCAAGGCCCAGACCCGCGCGCCGTGTCCGCCAACGGTGGATTCGGGTTTGCGTCGTTCTTGCTCGGCACTGGGGCGAGCGGTCGAGAAGTCCACAGTATTCGGCCAGCCCTCGAGAGCAGGAGCTTCGGTTACTATCTGCAGGACGACTGGAAAGTGAACCGGAAGTTGACCTTGAACCTGGGTCTACGGTGGGACTTCGAGACCGGATTGACCGAGCGATATGATCGCTATGCGGTGTTTGACACGGCCGCAGTGAACCCGCTCAGCCAACGGACCGGCCTGAACCTGAAGGGGGGCTGGACATTCGCGAATAAGGGTGACCGAGGTAGAACGCTCAAAGGAATCGAGTGGGGCAAAATCGCGCCACGCATCGGCCTCGCTTACCAACTCCGTCCCAATACGGTCATCCGAGTCGGCGCTGGGATCTTCTACACCATGGCCACGTATGGAGCGAACCACTATCCAACCGCCCCATTCTCGGCCGCGACCCCCTGGGTTCCTTCCATCGATGGGGTTACCCCCACCGACCTTCTGCGGAACCCGTTCCCGAACGGCGTCCTGCAACCTGAAGGCTCGGTCAATGGGCTCAATGCCGCACTGGGGCAAGGCGTCGGATCGCCCATCCCATCTACCATGACCACCCCCTATAACTCCCAATGGAACTTCTCCATCGGCCAGGATCTAGGGAAGGGGATGGTCCTGGACCTCGCTTATGCTGGCAACAAAGGCACCCATCTGCCCCTCCCCTGGCAGATGGACCAACTCGCGGACTCGCAGATCCGGCCCGACGCCGGCCTGCTGGAAACGGTTCCGAATCCGTTCTTCGGAATCATTCCGGTCGGCCCGCTCTCCACCCGTACCGTCCAGCGGGGCGAACTCCTTACGCCCTATCCGCAGTATCCGGGCGTCTCTTTCGCCGGCACTTCCTGGGGAAACTCAAACTTCCACAGCTTCCAGGCCACCTTCAAAAAACGCTTCTCGCAGAGCGGAACGATTGTGACCGCTTATACCTGGTCCAAGTTAATCGCCGACGGCGGCGACAACGCATGGGACTCCTCCGGCTTCCGCAACTTCAACTGCCGCGCGTGCGAACGTTCCGTCTCACCCTACCACTACCCCCATCGGCTCGTGATGACGTCCACGTACGAATTGCCCTTCGGCAAAGGTAAACAGTTCGGCAGCCAGTGGAACCGCTTCGTCAACGCCGTGCTCGGCCAGTGGCAAGTGAACGGAGTCCTGACGCTCAGCAGCGGCTCACCGCTCCAGATGCTCACGACCGGGAACACCAGCTTTTCCTTCGGCGGTGGCCAGCGACCGGATTCGACCGGCCAAGACGCCCGCCTCGACAGCCCGACCCTCGACCGTTGGTTCGACACCGGTGCTTTCAAGCTCCCGGCTCAGTACACCTTCGGCAACATGGGCCGTATGCATCCCAACCTCCGCAGCGACTTCGTCGAAACGCTGGATATGTCCGTATTTAAGCGCTTCAACATCGTCGGCGAGCGCGTCGCTCTTGAACTGCGCGGGGAAAGCTTCAACGCCTTAAACCACCCGGTCTTCGGTTCGCCGAACACGACAGTCGGCAATGCGCAGTTCGGCCGGGTCACCGGCACCGCCAACGCCCCCCGCCAAACCCAGTTTGCTCTCAAGCTGCTTTGGTAGTTGGATCCGCCTGCCGATCGGCCCTCTTGCGGGGTCGGTCGGCAGGCGGCCACGTTACCCTAAGCCGAATGCGCAAATTGACCCGCGTAGGCATCCTCTGGGGATTGCCCGCCGCCACCAAGCTGCTGGGTCAAACTAACTCCGGCCCCACCGTGCGCATGAGCACCACGGTCGGCGAGGTGGACATCCAGCTTTTCCGCGACGCCGCCCGGGCCACGGTGGAAAGTTCCTGAATCCACCGCACCGCGATGGTTATTGTAACTCCGTCATTCCCCGGTCCGTCCCCGGCCTTATCGGCCAGGGCTTCGGCGCTACGTTCGAGGGTAGTCACTTTATCGAGCTTTCCACCGATCCCCCCGTCCGCGTCAACAGAGCTGGGGGCTCCATATTTTCGGATATTGACCTGGGATATTGGCCTCGGACATCGGCAATACGCTTACCTTGACCCTCCAGCTAGAGTTCGAGAGTCGCTTCGTCGGTCGCCGCATTATCTTTGGGGGCACCCAGGCCATATCCGGGGCCAACTCCGGCTGGCAAATCCTGGGCGCGGTCCGCGTCCAGTAATCTCAACCGCGCTTCACTGAAAACGCGAGCAGCAACCAGGCGGAGATGAACGCGACGCCGCCCAAAGGAGTGATCGCTCCCAGCGTCCGCACTCCGGTCACGGCCAGCAGATACAGCGAGCCTGAAAACACGAGGATCCCCACAAATAGGAGCCAGCCTACCCGTCCGGCTGCGCCCTCGGTCAACGCCCCCACCCGCGCCAACACGGAGACGATCAGTAACCCCAAAGCATGCACAAAGTGGTAAAAAACGGCCTTCTCATAAACCCCCATCGAGTAAGCGTCCAACCGATCGCGCAAGGCATGCGCTCCGAACGCCCCCAATCCCACCGCCAACGCCATCAGCACCGCCGCCACTCCACTCCAATTGATCATGCGCCTTCAGGATAGCAACTCAACGTCTCCAGCTTCCGATTCATCTCGAGCCGCAACAGGAAGTAGGAAACCGTGGCGTGCGCCACGCTCGTTGCAATACTCAGATACCAAAGGTGAGTCAGTTGGAACCCGGGTGCTCGCGCCAAAAACACCGCCGGCAGGGCAAACAGAAAAAAGCGGGCAAAGGAACTCCCGAGCGCCGGCCATGTGTTCCCCAGCGCCTGGAACATGCCGGAGAACGTGAACACCAAGCCGCCGCTGACGAACGTCCAGGCGATCGTCCGCAGGTAGTCCGCCCCCGCGCTCACCACCGCCGGGTCGGTCGAAAAGATCCGAATCAAGCTGCCCGGCGAGATCTGGCACAGCAACGTCACGGTGGCCATCAGCGCCGTTCCCATCAAGGCCGCCGATCGCAGCGTCCCCCGCACCCGGTCGCCCAACCGCGCGCCAAAATTCTGCGCGGCCAAGGGTGCGACGGCGAAGCTGATCGCCATCACCGGCAGAAAGATCGCCTGCATCACCCGGCTGCCGATGCCGTAGCCGGCCTGCGCGGTCGGTCCGAAATCGCGGATAATCCAGTAGATGGTGGCCATGCTCAGCGCCATGATCAGGAACTCGCCGCCCGACGGAACGCCGAGGTTCAGCACCTTCCGCCACACCGCGAAATTCGGTTTCCACAGCGCGCGTTCAAAGGAGACAAACGTTTCGAGGCGAATGAAGTAAACGGTCAGTGCCACCACGCCCGCCGCGATAGCGATCAGGGTAGCCAGCCCCGCGCCTTCGGCGCCCATCGGTTTTCCGGTGCCCCATCCGGCAATCAGCACCGGTGCGAGCACGCAGTTCAAGACCACCGTAATCATCTGCACGATCATCGAAGGCTTGGCGATGCCGGTACCGCGCAGGGCCGCACCCATGGCCACGAACGCGAATTGCAGCGATAGGGCAGGGGCGAACCAAAGCAGGTAAGCGCCGCCTTCGCGAATCGTGGCGGGATCCGAACTAAGCGTTCGCAAGTAAGGCACCCGCAGGGCAAAGCCCAGCGCCAACACGAGGGAGCCGACCAACAGCGAGAGGACGAACGATTGGTTAAAAAGCAGTTGGGCCGCGGGTTGATCCTTCCGGCCCGCGGCCTGCGCTATCAGGCTTGCAGTGCCCACGCTCAGCATTTGCGTCAGCGCCAGCACGGCGATGGCAAGGTTACCGCAGAGGCTTACCCCGGCCACGCTGGCCTCCCCGAGTCGCGCGACGAAGTACAGATCCACTAGGTAGTAGAGAGTCTGAAACGTCATCGTGACGGCAATGAAGCTAGCCAGTTTCAGTAGGTGCTTCGAAATGGAGCCTTGGGTGAGATCGTTCATTAGCCTATTGTGAACGAGGGCAAAGGCTCCATTCCCAGGGGGCTATTCCTCGGCGTCCGGGAAGCGAAGCAGCCCAAAGGCCGTCGGCAAGGCTCGGCGGACGGGAGCCGGCATAGGAACGTTTTCGCCCTTAATGCTGTGCCACAAAATGCGGTTGAGCGTCGCCTCGTCAGCGCGATCGTAGTCGCTCCAATCGAGCCGGGCCGATTCTGCGGCGCCATAAGCGTGCGGCGAGTTCTTCGTCATCAGATCGATTCGCGCCGGCAATGCCGTGAAGCCGGAGAGATCGGGTTTGGCCATGAAGCTCGCCGCCATCGGGGTGGCCGACGCATCATGCTGTGTCATCGGAGGCAAACCCAGCATCAGCTCCATCGTGCGCAGCATCGAAACCGTCGAGTACATCGTGCTGTCCACATGCTTCCGTTTCGTGTAAGGGCTGATCACCAGGGCCGCCGTCCGATGCGAATCGACGTGGTCGGGTCCGTTCTGCGCGTCGTCTTCGATGATGAAGATTGCGAACTTGTCCCACACCTTGCTCTTCGTGATGGCTTCGACAATTTTGCCCACGGCCACGTCGTTCGACGCCACTTGGGCCTTCGGCGTAAACGCCCCCGGCGCCGTGCCGCTCGTGTGATTCTCGCCCAGCGACATCATCATGAAGTTGGGCACCTTGCCCGCCTGGTCCATCTCCTGGAAGTCTGCAATGAAGCGCTCGGCACGCTGATAATCCCGGGCGCGGCGGTCCGGCATGCCATTCGGCTGCTGGTCGAACTTCTCACTGCGGACGTCCTCGATGCCCCGCCGGTTGCCCATGCCATAAGTACGGACCGACAGACCGCTCTTCGCCGCCAACTCCCAGATGTACGGGGTCGACTGGGCCGCCACTCCGCCGCCGGTATTCACCCTGCCGTGCCGCGAATAGCTCAGGGTCCAGGCGCGCTGCGTGAACTCGTTGACGTAAGCGGAGGTCGTCCACGGCTGCCCGTCCTGCGACACTTCGCCGCTGCAATACAGGTTGTCGAGCAGCACAAACTGCTCGGCCAGCGCATGCTGATTCGGCGTCACGTCGCGGCCGAACAGCGTCAGGCTCGGGTCGCCGTTGCCTTGCTTCAGGTCACCGTACACTTGGTCATAGGTGCGGTTCTCTTTCATGATGTAGAGCACGTGCTGAATCGGCGAACGCTCGCCGACCCGCGTCGGAATTACCGTCCCCGCGGGGATCGCCGCCGAAGCCAGCAGGGCGTCTTTGTAGGGGGTGTTCTCATAAACT
>CANNLB010000154.1 GCA_947505565.1 Acidobacteriota bacterium
CGCTCGGCGGCGTGAACGCGCTCAGCGTGTTCGTGGTCTATTACTTGCATTTTCCTTTGGTATGGCGGGAAGGCCGCGTTCGTTTCAAGTTTAGAGCAAAGAGCAAAGTAGGCTGGCTGGAGCGGGAACGGGAGACTGCGGATTTGAACCGGAGCTTGGCGCGGTGCAGCAGGACACGGAGATATTCGCCGTCGACGCCGAGTTCAGCGCAGAGTTCCTTGCGGTCGGCTTCGTCAAGAAAGAGGCGCTGGAGGATCCGGCCGTCTTTCTCGGGCAGCTCGGCTAAAATTTGGCGGACGGTGGTCTGGCGCTGTTGGTCGACGAGGGACGAGTCGAAATCGATGCGGACGTCGGGGAGGTCGGGGAACTCGCCTTCGGTGGTCGAGTGCTTCCGCTGTCCGCGGAAGGCTTCGAGAAGGACGTTCTTCGAAACGGCGTGCACGAAGGCTGGGAGGCGTTTGATCTGGGTGCCGCGGCGCACGTGGAGGATCACCCGGAGGAGGGTCTCCTGACAAACATCGTCGATAATCTGATGGGAACGGATACGGAAGCGGAGGCGCGATTGCAATACGCTCGTGAAGTGCGTGACGAAGTGCTTTTCGGTCTCTGGCTCCTGCTGTTTGAGGCGTGCCAGGTAGTCTGGATTAAAATACGTTTGCTCCATAGGCGCGATGTCCAGTACTATTATGTCAATAGTTCCGGCTGGCGTGGGAAGCAGAGTTAACGGAGCGCGCCGGTTTGATGAAGCCGGTCGACCATCGCGGCTCGCGTGGTCACCCCGAGTTTCGAGAAGGTACGGCGCAGATGGGTGCATACGGTCCAGTTCGAGATATTGAGCCGGTGGGCGACGAGTTTATTGGGGAGCCCGGAGGCTACGAGGCGAGCGACTTCGAGTTCGCGGGGGCTGAGAGGATCTCCGGGAAGGGGAGCTGGGCAGGGATAGAAGATCAGCTCGTACCGGCCTTCGGGTCGACTCCAGGTAGCGACAATCTGCGGTTGCATGACCGGAAGTGATAACGGGACCGCGAAAGTTTCGACTAATTTTGGGTACGGACTGGGAGATTGAAGAGGGCGGTGGAGATGCCGTCGACGGATACGACGACGGGAAGCGAGCCGGAGGGAAGGCTACCTTGGAGAATGAACTGGAGTTGGAGAGCGCCGCCGAGGGGATTCAACGAGATGATCCGGTGGTCTACCCCATTGACCGACATCGTGACCTTCGGAGTGGCAGCGGAGTTGGTCAGGTTTTCGGGTAGGCCCGAGATGAGAACGGTGAGGATTTCACCGGGCCGGGCCGGACGGGCATCACTAATTGATTGGTTGAACCCAGCGATGACCGACGTGATCAGAGCGGGGGGAGGCAGGACCTGGATGCCGATGGGGAGGCTGGCTTCGCCGGCGATATTGACGCGGACGGCGATGGGACCAACAGGGAGATTGTTGGGCACATTAAAGGTAACGACGCCGTTCTCGACCCCGGTCATGGCAGCGGACTGTCCGTTGAGGGTCACGGAGATCGCTCCCCCGAGGTTGGCGGAGTTGATCTGGAGTTGCGCGGGGGTGCCGGGGACCAGGCCATTGACCCCGAAAGGAAGGCTCGCCTGGATGGACCTAGCGGGGGTGGCTCCGATTTGGAGGACGCCGGATTGGGTCAACAGGCGGAGTCCGTTCGAGATGGTGACGGTGGCCGAGGAGCCGGCCGCGGCGGGGCTGACCCAGATATTGGCCATGATGCGGTTGCCGGAGGCGACCCAGGAGCGGCGGACCTGGATGTCGCTCGTATTGAACCCGGCCAGGACGGACCCATCGACAAAGCCAGCCGGTTCCGTGGTGGTGATATCAACGAGGGATTCTGTTCCAGCCGGGAGGATGGCTGGCGAGAAGGTAACCGGGGCGGGGCGGTTGACGTCGAAGAGGTTCTCGTAGATGAAAGCGAACGGCGCTTGCACGAACAGGGAGCTTTGGCCGTCGGAGTTAAAGGCGACAACGGCGGAGCGGTATCCATTGGCTGCGGGCGGCAGAGTGGCGATAAGACGGCCTTGTTCGTCGAGTCCGCGGGTGGTGCCGGTGGCGCCGTCAAAGGAGATGCGGGTATCGGCGACCAGATTCTGTCCGGTAACGAGGACGGAGGCTCCATCGGGGCGGACGGTGACAGAGTCGACCGTCGGTGCGGACCGATCGGAGAGGCGAAGGGCGTTCGGGAGGACGTAGAGATCGTTGCCGCGAGAGAAGATGAGATGACCCGGGCCCTCCTGAGGGAACTGGCCGAACTGGAAGGTAATCTCTATATAAGATGCGGGCGCCGAGGGGTAGGGCCGGATGGCACCATTGGGAACGATGGCGAAGCCGCCCAAGACGGAAATCTGAAGGCCGGTGGCGGGTTGGCTGTTTTGAACCAAGCCCACTCCGGCGGCGGCGATGAAGTTGCGCGGCCCGCCGGCGAAGTACAGTTGGGCGGGTTTGACGGCGTTCTGGGCGGGGAAACTGAAGGTTTGGACGCTATGGATACCCGGGGTGGTACGGCGGGTGACGGAGAAGTTGACAGCGTCGCTGGAGGCGCCGGCGACCACGGTGCGGGTGAGAAATGGGGTGCGGGACGCCGGGAAGAAGATGGTGTCGAAGTTTACTCCGAAATCGAAGGGGCGACCGCGGTCGTCAAGCGGGGGGTTGATGTTGCCCGGGGTGGGCTCGCCTTGGAGAGCGGAAGGGAGCGGGTGAGCGTAGATGTAGTACTCGCCAGGGGGAAGTCCTTCAATCTTGAAGGTACCGTCCGGATTGGTGAGCGCTCCGACGGCAGCACCGCGGGGGGCGATGGCGACGACTGAGGCCATCGCGACACCGTCACTGCCGCTCGTGACCCGGCCGGTGATGGAGCCGAGCAGTTGGCGGAAGGTCGGGGTGGGGTAAAGGACGGAGATGCCGGCTGCGTCATCCGGAGTGATGGGGCGGATCTTGGTGGTACCGCGGGTAATCTCGGTGGCCATGGCACCCGAGGCGAAAGAGTGTTGGAGGCCTAGGGCGTGCCCAAACTCATGGACGGCGGTGAGGAAGAACTGCTCGCTCCAACTGGGACGGGATGCCAAATCACGGTTCAGGACAACTTGGGAGCGCTGAATGGGGACGAAATTCGATCCAGGAAGAAAGTCGCCGCGGACGGTAACGCTGCCGTACCCATTGACGCCCGGGGGCAGATCTTCAAAAACGACGTCGATGCCGGGCGTCGAGGGCGTGGGCTGAGAGAGGGAGAAGAAGCCGCCAAAGCGGATGCGCAGGTCAGATGTCTCAACCTCGCTCCAAACGCGGGCGGCAGAGCGGAGTTGGCTGACGAAGGCGGCGAGCGAATCGCCAGATGCCAAATTAGCAGGTCCATTATCGGCGACTTGAAAGGTAACTGTCTTATCGTTCAGAGCGTTGACGTCGAACTTCTCAACGATCGCATTAAACGGGGCGTTACGGCTGGCAAAGCGGACAAAGTGGTAGTAACCGGAGGCGAGGCTCGAGCCGAGCAGGAGGACGGCGAGGGTGCGGCGCAGGCTCACCGAGTCTTCCCCATGGCGCTGGAAACACGGACCTGGAACTCGGAGAGGCCCATCCGCATGCCGTCATCCGACGTCGGACGACCGGTAGCGGTAACGAGGCTGGCCGCAAGGGGGCCGCGATTGAGGGTGACGACACCGGCGGTGTCGCGCTCCAGTTGGAAGACACCCTGGGAAAGGCCGATGACGTGGGTGAGGCCAGAGGGGGAGGTCCACAGGAAGAGGACCAGTTCATCGCCGTACGGAAGAATGGGGGCTCCCGCGACCGTTTGCTGGAGGCGGCCGACCTGACCGCCTGGGACGACGACGTCTGCCGACGTGCCCAGATTGCCTTTCCATGTCTCCAGAATCGAAATTTTGTGATGGGAGTAAACCAAAGCGCCATGCTGCCGACCGGTGGCCGGGCCGATTTTGGCGCGGACGATGGCCGTAGCCTTAGTAACCATCTCCTCAAACGATAGCTTTTGGAGCGTCGCACTGGGGAGGGCAAAGGCCAAGAGCGCAAAAATAAGGAGGGCGCGAGTCACTGATCCTAAGGGTGCACGTTGGGCACCAATCGTGATTCGTTTTGTTTTCAATCGCTTGCGGCGAGAGGCCCGGTTTCATTGGGTTTCCTGGACACAGGCAGTGGGTTTATTGGCCTCCTCCCAACCTGGTGGCCAATCATGCTCGTTCGCCCCTCGCTGGCGAACTGTGACTGGCGATTCAACCCACGGCAAGCAGCGAAGAGCCAGCTATTGTACAACGAGCAATGGGACTGCGACTGCGTGGCGAACCTTTTCGATGGTTTCGCCGTAGATGAGGTCGCCGAGTTTGCCATGGCCGTGGGAGGCCATGACGATGAGATCGACTTGGTATTGCCGGGCGGCACGGATGATTTCGTCGGCGGCTCTATTCGAGTGATAGATCAATAAATCGCATTCAATTGATTCATTCTCCAGGGATTTAATAACACTTGTAAGATAATCGTGTCCGGCCTCGACTTCGGCAGTAGAGGAGAGGGCGCCATAGACGCGGCTGGTGGCACCCTCTTCGACGTGGACGAGGAGGAGGCGGGCACCATGCTGTCGGGCGAACGCGGCAGCGTGGCGGAGGGCGATGACATCCTTGACGGAGTGATCGAGGGGGACGAGGATGCGCTCGTAGCAGGGGAGGTCGAGGGCGGGTAGGGGCCCGAGGGGCATGGCGGGTCGGACGACAGACGCCCGAGCCCCGAGCCAGGGCTCAATGAGCAAGTAACAGAGCAACACTGCCAGTACGAATATTGGGATAATTAAGTATGCATTTATATAACGACTTACCAGCCAGCAGTTCAAGCTGATTATGAGAGCAGAAACAATGAGCGCAAGCGCCTTTAGCCAGAGAGGGCTAACGAATTCGCCCATGCGCTGCTGGTCACCGGTAAAGCGGACGAGCGGGACGACGGCGAAGGGCAACTGGAAGGAAAGGACGACTTGACTGAATATTAGGAGTTGGTAGACTTGACCTTCGCCGAAAAGGACGATGGTGAGAACGGCAGGGATCAGAGCAAGGCCGCGAGTGAGGGCTCGACGGATCCAGGGCTGCATGCGAACGTTGAGGAAACCTTCCATAACTACCTGACCGGCAAGGGTTCCGGTTAACGTTGAGGACTGGCCTGCTAATAGGAGAGCGACGCCGAAAAGGATACTGGCAGCCGAGGTCCCCAGGAGGGGAGCAAGGAGAGCGTGGGCCTGTTGGATCTCGGTGACGATGATCTGGCGCTTGAAGAAGACGGCCGCGGCAAGGACGAGGATCGCTATGTTGATCAGGAGAGCCGCATTGAGGGCTATGATGGAATCAAAGAAGTTGTAGCGGCAGGCTTGACGCTTTCCGGCTGAGGTATCGTCGATTTCGCGGGTCTGGACGAGGGCGGAGTGGAGGTAGAGATTGTGGGGCATGACGGTGGCCCCTAGGATGCCGACCGCCACGTAGAGGTTTTCGGAGTTCAATGTCGGAATTAGGCCAGTTAACATATTTCCAAGCAATGGTTTAGCTAGCCATAGTTCAACTAAAAAACAAACCCCTATGACGCCGATGAGCCAACGAACCATGGACTCGAAGCGTTTAACCCCAAGCTCTAGCAAAAAAAGGATGAAGAAGGTATCGACGGCGGTGAGGAGGACACCCCAGAGGAGAGGGAGGTGAAAGAGGAGCTGGAGGGCGATGGCGGCGCCGAGGATTTCGGCGAGGTCGCAGGCGGCGATGGCGATTTCACACAGGAGCCATAGGGCTCCGGCAACAGGGCGGGGGTAGGCATCACGGCAGGCTTGGGCGAGGTCTCGACGGGTGACGATGCCAAGACGCGCGGAGAGGGTCTGGAGGAGGATCGCCATGAGGTTAGACAGGACGAGGACCCACAGGAGTTGGTAGCCAAATCGGGCTCCGCCTTCGATGTCAGTGGCCCAGTTGCCGGGGTCCATGTAGCCGACGCTGACAAGGTAGGCGGGTCCCCCGAAGGCGAGGAGGCGCTTCCAAGGGGACCCGCCGGCCGTGGACACTGAGCCGTGGATTTCTTCCAGCGATCGTGACGATGGAGTAAACATAGATTCGCTCACTCGACTTAACTATAGTTAAATACGTTTGGAAGCCGATTGCAAGTCTGTCTGGGGGTAAACACACGTCGAGTGAACTCGGTCGAATTTCGGATTTCGAAAGATCAGACTACGGTTGGAAGGCGGTGGGGTTCTCCGAAGCGCGTTTCGATTCAAAGCCCATTTCCGGAAAGTGTTCCCGGCGAAAGCGGCCGTCCTTAAAAAACTGCCACTCTGACCCCTTGAAGCCTCGGCGTTTAAAATCGCGAGAGGTGGGTGTTGAGTCCGCCCTCCCAACCAGGCACCGCAGGCAACCTTTTCCATCCCCTCGCGTGCCGTTTGGGGGGCACACGGAATCTCGCTTCACAAGAGCCACTTGGATCATCCAGAACGCCTGAAGGATGTGGGGGGCTAGACGATTTTCGTGCGGTATCTGCGGGAGGGGCACGGGATCCGGGAAAGTCGGCAAGTGGTGGATTGAACGGAACAGTCGATGGGTTGGACGAGTCTCATTTCCCAAAGGAGCAGCCGAGGGCATAGAAGCGGCCCGTGGATCGGCCAGGAACTATTCCCTCTTTGG
>CANNLB010000155.1 GCA_947505565.1 Acidobacteriota bacterium
CGGCTCGCCGTTGCCTTGGGGCAGGTCCCCGAACACCTGGTCGTAGGTCCGGTTCTCCTTGACGATGAAGAAGACGTGCTCGATGCCGAGCGAGGCGAGATTGCTGACCTCGGTTTTATTGCGGTCGTACGAAGGGTTGTTGGCGGCCTGCACCTCGCGGGTACCGGCGGCGAGCTGCTCTTTCGTGGGAGCCGGAATCCGCGAGAGGCTGGCCCCGTCGTGCACCGCGCCCGGGCCGAGTTTGGGATCCGCAAAATAGCCCGTTCCCTTGAGATTCAGCACCAGGACACTGCCGTCGGCGGCAGCCGCCAGCGCGGTGGGGAACCAGCCGGAAGGGATGGCCCCGGTCACGGTCCAGCCCTTGCCGGAGCGAGTCAACACAGTCAGCGCGTTGCTGCCGGCGGATCCGACATAGAGGGTGTTGCCGTCTGGGGAGAATGCGGCGGTAATCGGCTGACCGCCCGTCGCCCCATTCGGGTAGGAGGGGATCCGCACGTCGGTACGGGCGAGCGTGCCGGTATCGATGAGCGAGATCGAGTCCGAATGGCCGTTGCTGGTGACCAGCAGCTTTTGGTCGGGGCTCAGCAGGATGTGGGACGGTGCCAAACCGACGGCGATGCTAGTGGTGTGGTAACTTTTGGCGTCGATGACGCTGATCGTGCCCGACACGGCCGAGCCGGAGATTGGATCGGTCACGATGTCACTGCCGCTCGAGGGCGCGGTGGAGTCTCCGGGCTGGGGTCGGCGGCCGCCTCGATTGGTGACGAAAATCTTGCCGGTGAGAGGGGAAACGGCCACCCCGTGCGGAGCCATCCCGACGTCCACCTGACGGACCAGTTGGCGGGTCGCCGTGTCAAAGACGGCC
This sequence comes from Acidobacteriota bacterium, assembly GCA_947505565.1. GTDB lineage: Bacteria > Acidobacteriota > Terriglobia > Bryobacterales > Bryobacteraceae. The sequence continues at coordinate 866 of CANNLB010000155.1, forward strand.
AGCGCATTGGAGCGGCTGAAGGCGACATAGGCGAGCTTGCCATCGGCGGAAAAGGCGATCCCCACGGGAACCGGATGACCGCTGAGTTCGATGTGGGTGGCTTTGCCGGGCGCGCCGTCGGCATCCAGTTCGAGCACGCAAATCGAGTCCGGTCCGTTCGCCGTGGTCTCACTCGCCCACAGTTCACGATCCCCAGGGCGGAACGCGATTCCGGCGTAAGAAGTGCGGCGGATGGGAACTCGCGTCAGCGTTTTGGAGGATTCGCCATCGAGCAACAGAATCGCGCGGGAACCGAGTACCGCCAACTGCCGCTTGGTCGAGTTGAGGGTCATATCTACCGGGCGGCCTGGCAGCAGGGTCTGGTCACCCCAGGGATGCAGCAGTTGCCCGGTGGGCAATAGGTAGGTCCCGTCCGCTTGATCTCCAGTGAGGACGGTGCTTTTCAGAATCGAAAACACCCCCATCCTCTGGGCGGCGGCGAGCCCGCAAGCGAGAACGGCGATCGAGACGACAAGGATCCGGAACTGACGGGGATTCCAATTCATGGCTGACATCGTAGAAACCAGGCGGATTACACACATTAGCGTTACCAATCGAGCCGAATGCCCAGTCGTCCAGTGCGGGCGCCGGCGCTTTCCAAGGTTCCGGTACTCTGCACGACTCCTCCAGGCGCCGCCGTAATTACTGCCCCCGGCAACCCGAAGTTCGGATGGTTGAGCACATTGGTAAAGGTGCCCTCCAACTTCAGCGATATCCCGTCCCGGATTGTAATTCGCTTCAACAGGCTGACGCTCAGCTGGTTCATGCCCGGACCTTCGAGAATGTTCACTCCGGAATTGCCGAAGCGGCCCGCGTTGACCGGCGGAAGGGCAAAGGCGGCCAAGTCGTACCATCGTCTGATGGAGGGGTTCGACAGATTTCCGTCCGCAATCCGGTCCGGCCGCCCGCTGTTGGCACCAACGTTTGCGGGATCCCGGCCCGCGAACGTTGGAGTGAAATATTGGCCGGTTTGCATGACCAACAGTGGCGAAAGCGACCATCCGCCCGCAAGCAGATTGGCCCAACCTTTGCTCGCCAAGCGATGTCCAGCTCCGAACGGGAATTGGTAAACCCCATTTGCCGTGAAACGGTGGCGCCGGATGTAGGTATCGTTGCCCCACTCGCGTCGGCGGTCATAGGCGTTCTCGAGGTAGCCGGTGCCGTCACTTGTATCGTCGACAATCCGCGCGTCCGTGAGGCTCTTGGCCCAGGTGTGGCTAACCTGAAAGTGCAATCCGTTCCGGAAGCGCCGATCCGCGGAGAGCAACAGCCCGTGGTATATCTGCGTCCCGCCGTTGTCGGTGTAATTCACGGTTCCCAACTGCGGGAACGGCCGCCGGGCGACGCTGAACGGAACAATGCTCGGCGCCACTTGATTGATGTTCCGGGCAATCGGCAACTGCATGGACTTCGTGCCGGTGTAGGTAATCTGCAGTCCCATGTGGGCGACTTCCCGTTCCAGCGTCAAGTTCCACTGCCCCAGGTACGGAACCCTCAAATTCGGATTGATTCCCTGTAGATTCGCGGTACCCGATTGGTTCAGCGCGGACGGGAACATCTGCGGCAGCCGCCAGGTGGGCACACCGGCGGTGATCACATTCGGCGCCGCCGCTGCGCTTCCCGTGTAAGGTCCGCCGCCCAGGCCGCCCCAAATTCCATAGCGGAACGGGATGTAGAAGATACCGAAGGCGGCGCGGACCACCGTCTTGTTGTCCGCCGTCAATTTGTAGGCCAGACCAATGCGAGGCCCAAAATTGTTCTTGTCCGCCCGCACCAGCCGCACCGGCCAGCCCACCGCGTCCGCGGTGACGATGGGCGCCAGGCTCGTCGCCAGGAACGCCGAACTGATCTGCTTGATAGCCTGCGCGGTGGGCACGACAAGTTTGCCCGAGTAGGGATCAAAGTTGGCCCGGCGGTCCTCATCCTCCCGGAAAGGCGGATTGTACTCATACCGGAGACCAATGTTCAGAGAAAGGCGGGGCGTGACCTTGATGTCGTCCTGCAAAAACAGGGCAAAATCGGTATTTGTCGCGTGGTCGCGCGAGAATCCGGCGACAGTGACCGTCGCCGTGCGCGGAATTCCCAGCAGAAAATCCGAATAGGAATTGTTGGTGTACTGGCCGGTGAAAGAAACGTTGCCATAGGCGCTGGTGGGCGAAATGGCGTAAATGGCACCATAGTGGTGCGCCACCTCGCCGCCCATCTTCAGCGTATGCCGCCCGCGGATCCACGAAACGTTATCCTGAAGCTGATAATTTACCTCAGCCGGGGTGTTGTATGCGATTTGCGAAATCCCCTGAAAGCCGGCGATCGCAAAAACCGGCAGGGCGTTGATCTCCGGCAAGTTCGGCGTTAGATTCGTCAGCCCGAGCTCTTTCACAATGTCGGGCCCGAAGATCGGACCCTGTCGGGGATTGTAGTTGCGAGCCAAGCCGAGACGCAGCTCGTTGATCAACCCGGGCCGGAAAACATGTGTGTCGGAAACCAGCAGGCTACGCCCCTGCCGCCGCTGAATGCGGAATCCGATCGTCGGCATCCCGCCCTCGAGTGGCGCCTGTGGAGACCGGGAAGCCCCTAATCGTCCAAACAACGAGTTCTTGGCGCTCAATTGATGATCGATCCGCACGTCGACGCCCTCGCGCCGGTTTCCTTGTTTGATGGCGGCGCGGTAGTTGCCCGTCACCGAATCGGCCCCACCAAAGTTCGGTTGCGGATAGAACCTGTCCTGTATCTTGAGTGCCGTGGCATTCAGGCGGCTCGACGGAATCACATTCGCCGCAAAGGGCATGGATGTAGTTGGGTCGAGAATGGTTACCGGCCGGCCCGAGGCGTCTAATAGTTTCGAAAAATCGCCAGCGCGCAGACTCTTTGACGGCAGGTTCAGGTTCGGCAGCGCCGCTGACCGGTTGTTGAACGCCTCGAACGCCCCGGAATAGAACGTGCGATTCCGCCGTACCGGGCCCGACACGCTAAAGCCGTACTCATTCGTCACGGCAAACGGCCGCGTCGGCGCAAAGAACGGCCGCGCGTTCATACCCGCCGTACTGTAGTACCAAACCGCGCTCCCGTGAAAGCTGTTACCCCCGCCCTTCGTCACGATCGTCGCCTGCCCCGGCGAGCCGAACTCCGCCGGATTCCCGGACAACTGGACATTCACTTCTTGAATGAGCTCGAGCGAAGGATTTACCGGCCCCAGCACAGCGCTAAACAACACCGAGTTCATGCTGATCCCGTCCACGGTGTAGTTCGCGGCATTGCTCCGTCCGCCCGCGAACGACTGCTGATACGCAAAATCCGTCGGCTGCGTCCCCGGCACCAGCGAAAACATGTTGTAAAAGGAAGCTCGCCCAATGAGCGGCGCTTCCAAATACTGGCGCTGACTCTTTACCTGTGTCAGTTGCGCCGATTCAGTGACGATCAGCGGAGCTGCCCCCGAGACGGTAATCGTGTCGCTGACCTCGCCCACTTGCAGTCGGAGCTCCGCCAGGACAACCGAATTCGCGTTCACCGGAATCTCTTGCGACTCAAAGCGCTTAAATCCCGTCCGTTCCGCCGTAACACCATAGGTTCCAGGCTGGAGGTAACCGGCCTCATAGCCTCCCGATGCGTCACTTTCCAATGCCTTGGTGACGCCGGTGCTCGCGTTTCTTACGGTAATCCTGACTCCGGGGACGCCGGCTCCGGTTGTGTCTATCGCCCGTCCGCGAATGGTGCCGAATGTTGTTTGTGCATGCAGTCCAGAAGCCAGACCGCTCAACCAGAAAAGGAAACAAAGAGCTTTACGATTTTGCAAACCAATCACCTCGAAGGCCACTAGTGTTAAACATCCAATGAGTGGTACCCACGCGCCGATTGCGAGCCGATAAAGGATTCATGAATTTTTTGACCCATCTTCTACACTTGGCTCCGGCGAATCTGCAGATTCATTTGATCGCCGACAACTATGCAACACATAAGCATCCAAAGGTTCAGCGCTGGCTGGAGCGGCATCCGCGTTTCCACGTTCACTTCACTCCGACGAGCGCCTCATGGCTCAACATGGTCGAACGGTTCTTCCGTGACCTCACGGAGAACCGCTTGCGGCGAGGCGTGTTCCGGAGCGTTCTCGAATTAATCCAAGCGCTCGACGAATCTGTCGACCACCACAACGACGCCCCGAAACCCTTTATCTGGACCGCGAAGGCTCAAGACATCCTCGCTAAAGTCATACGGGCACGGGCGGTTCTCAATCAGCCGATTCTCAATCACCGTCAGTCTGTTTGAAACATGCGACTAGACTATCGCTTGTCCAGGATTAGAGTTGAGCACTGGAGTGACTAGAATTGAAATCACCGCTTTCTATTAAACAACGGTGGTGCCTCAAGTCTGAATGATTTTCCGGGCTACGGTGCCATTCCTCTCCAGAGTGCGATCTCTTCCGGTGCTCTCTACAGTTGACGATGACCGATCAAGGCCGGAACATCCCGACTGCCGCGAAAGATCGCTAGAAGTTCAAGCGGGTTCGTTGCTGGCTTATACAGGATCAAGTAATCCCGCATCGGCCAGAAGAGGATGGGGCGCGCCTCGGCCAAGTCCAGCCTAATATGACCCGCGCCAGGGGTGCGGGCAAGAAAACGAAAAGACTGGACGAATTCAACCACCAGCCTACGGGCGATACGGTAACCGGCTTCCTGCAAGTAGTAGTCTCGAATATCGGCCAAGTCCTCTCTCGCCGCAGGCATCAGGACGTAGCGGCTCATCCGACCTTGTGCTGATGGCCCGCGTCCAACTCATCCAACATCTCTTGCATGAACTCTTCCCCGTCCTTGCCTTCCCCGCGGGCGGATTCCGCTAAGGCTCGATCCATACGGTTGCGAAGTTCTTGCAGTTGTATCGAGCGAACCTCGTCACGCTGCTCCATGATCCTCAATGCTTCCCGCACCACTTCGCTGGCGGAGTTGTAGCGGCCAGATTGGACCTTTGCGTGGACGAGTTGCTCAAGCTCGGGAGTCAGATGTACGTTCATGGGGCCTCCGCATTCATTCCTGAGAATAGCTCCCGTGGCAAAGTCTGTCAATGTTGGACATTCACTTGCACAGAAGGCCGGAGAGCTTTTGTAGTTCTTTACCGCGTGGCGTAGGAAGAAAGATGCGGGCGTACTGGCCTGGCGCTGCTACAGCAGGTTTGGGCTTGGCTTCGGCCATGCTTTGGCGCCGGGTCGGTGCTATATTTTCTTCATGCATCGTAGCTGGATTCTTCGGTTCAGTGGCATCTCTGCCGCTGTAGTGCTTCTCGTTGTTGCCTCACGCGGCGTCGCCGAACCCAATACGGTTCAGGAGATCGTACCTGGCGTGTGGTTCCGGGAGGGCGACATTGAGAAGCAGGGCCACTGTAACAACGTCATCATTGAGATGAAGGATTACCTGATCGTGGTGGACGCCAATTTTCCGTCTGGCGCGGAGTTGGCGGCGGCCGATGCACGGAAGCTTTCGAAGAAGCCGATCAAGTACGTTTTTGACACCCATCACCACGGCGACCACGCGTATGGCAACTCTACTTGGACTAAGTTAGGCGCGACTACCCTTGCCCATGTCGGGGTGACGCAGGAGATGAAGCGGTATGAACCCAAGCGGTGGGCCGAGACGAACCGGAAGGACGTGAAAGATCTGGGACAAGCGACGGCGGAGCCGCCGAAGCAGACGTTCGATAAGACGCCGTTCGTGCTGGATGACGGGACGCGGCGGGTGGAGTTTCATTTCTTCGGTTGGGC
>CANNLB010000156.1 GCA_947505565.1 Acidobacteriota bacterium
CGAAGACCTCGAGGAAATTCTCGGTCGTGGGCTTCAGCTTTCTCCTGTTCATGAGGTGTTGGCGGAGGAATCGGTTATTGGCTGGAAAGAGTTCGAGCTTGAGGTCATGCGCGACCTCGCCGACAATGTCATTATCGTCTGCTCCATCGAAAACTTCGACCCGATGGGCGTCCACACCGGCGACTCGATCACCGTCGCTCCGGTTCAAACCTTGACCGATCGCGAGTATCAAATGATGCGCGACGGCGCGATTCGCTGCCTTCGCGAAATCGGGGTCGATACGGGTGGTTCCAACGTGCAGTTCGCTATCAACCCGGTCAACGGCGCGATGGTGGTTGTCGAAATGAATCCGCGCGTTTCGCGCAGTTCCGCCCTCGCCTCCAAGGCCACCGGCTTCCCGATCGCCAAGATCGCCGCCAAGCTCGCTGTCGGTTATCGGCTCGACGAGATCAAAAACGACATTACGCGCCTCACCCCGGCCTGCTTCGAGCCCACCATCGACTACGTTGTGGCCAAGATCCCGCGATGGCAGTTCGAGAAGTTCCCTGGCGCGGATACGACCTTGGGTACGCAAATGAAGTCGGTTGGCGAAGTCATGTCGATTGCCCGGAATTTCAAGGCGGCGCTCGCCAAAGCCATTCGTTCCCTGGAAACCGGGAAGTCGGCGACGAAGGTCGAGGCCTTCGAAGTCGAACTGATCCCGAATAAGCTCATCACCCCGACTCCCGATCGCCTGCCGTACATCTATTTTGCCTTCGAGCAGGGATGGACTGTCGACCAGATTCAGGAACTCACGAAGATCGATCCCTGGTTCCTCCAGCAGATCTTTGAGATGGTCGAGTCCCACACCGCCCTGGCCAAAAAGTCGCTGGCGACCATCTCATCGGCCGAGATGCGCGAAGCTAAACGCAACGGCGTGGCGGATACCACGCTCGCCCGGCTCTGGAACGAAGACCCACTGCGCATTCGCGACCGCCGTAAGCAGATGGGCGTCAGCGCCGTCTTCAATCGCGTGGACACCTGCGCGGCCGAGTTCGAATCGTTCACCCCCTACCTCTATTCGTCCTACGAATCCGAGTGCGAAGCCAACCCGAGCGATCGGAAGAAGGTGATGATCCTCGGTGCCGGCCCCAATCGTATCGGCCAAGGGATCGAATTTGACTACTGCTGTTGCCATGCCAGCTTCGCCCTGCAGGCGTTCGACCACGAATCGATCATGGTGAACTGCAATCCGGAAACCGTTTCGACCGACTACGACACCAGCGATCGCCTCTACTTCGAGCCCCTCACACTCGAAGAGGTGCTCAATATCTATGACACGGAAAAACCGGACGGCGTCATCGTCCAGTTCGGTGGCCAAACGCCACTGAACCTTGCTCTGCCGCTGAAGCGCGCCGGCGTACCCATCATCGGCACCGCGCCCGAAAATATCGATCTCGCCGAGGACCGTAAGCTCTTCGGCCGTCTCCTCGACGAGCTCCAAATTCCTTGCCCGCCCAATGGCTCCGCGACAACGGTTGAAGAAGCCTGCGCCGTGGCCAATGTTCTCGGTTATCCTGTTCTCGTCCGCCCCAGCTACGTTCTCGGCGGACGCGCCATGGTCATCGCTTATGATGAAGATACCGTCCGGCGCTATATGCGCGAGGCGGTCACTTTCTCGCAGGAACGTCCCGTCCTCGTGGACCGGTTCCTGGAAGACGCGATCGAAGTCGACGTCGACTGCCTCTCTGATGGCGAAGATGTATTAATCTGCGGCATCATGGAGCACATCGAAGAAGCCGGCATCCATTCCGGCGATAGCTCCTGCGTTCTCCCTCCCTTTGGTATCGGTGCCGCCGAACTCAAGACGATCGAAGAATACTCCGTCAAACTGGCTCGGGCGCTGAAAGTCATCGGACTGATGAACGTCCAATACGCGATCAAAGACGGCAAGGTCTTCGTCATCGAAGTGAATCCTCGCGCGTCGCGGACGGTTCCCTTCGTCGCCAAGGCGACCGGCGTGCCGATTCCGAAAATCGCGGTCGGCCTGATGATCGGCAAGAAGCTGAAAGAGTTCGCTCCTCTAATGCAGGGCAAAACCAGCGGCGTCCTCACCGTTCCCCAGTTCTTCGTCAAGTCTCCCGTTTTCCCGTTCAATAAGTTTCAGGGCGTCGACCCGGTGCTCGGCCCGGAAATGCGTTCGACGGGCGAAGTCATGGGCGTCGGGGAAAATTTCGGAGAAGCGTTCGCCAAAGCGCAGCTTTCGGCCGGTTCTCCGCTCCCCGCCTCCGGCACGGTGTTCATTAGCGTGTCCGAAAGGCACAAAAATGAGGCGGTTGACGTTGCAAAGCGCTTTGTGGAGCTCGGATACACCCTCGCGGCCACCCGCGGAACCGCTTTGGCACTAAAAAATGCAGGATTATTTTGTACAACCGTATTTAAAGTGAACGAAGGACGACCAAATGCGGTAGACTTATTAAAGGCTGGTCGTTTGCAGTTGGCAGTCTATACAACAACCGGTGTACATAGCTTTGGCGATGAAAAAGCCTTGCGTCGAGCCGCGATAACGTATAGAGTACCTTGTATAACAACTATGTCGGCGGCAAGAGCGGCAGTGGAAGCTGCAGCCAGTCGTCTCAGAGATCCGATTCGAGTTTGGAGTCTTCAGGAGATTCACTCGTAATCAACAAGTTTGTCGGTGGTTCCTCCGCCTTACACCCCAACCACCGGCAAAACGCCACGAGCCCTCTCCCCACCCCTTGGGCTCGTGGCACCCCTATAAAATATCAACCAAGGCACTGTTCACAAAGTAAATAAATTTATTTACCTCTTGTGAACTTTTTTGTTTTGAGCGAGATAGCTTCTTTCTCCCGCCCGTCGGGTTTCGATTACCCTTGACGAACCTCTAGCGTGGAATCAGAGTTGCGTCCCTTCTGGGGCGCTTTTCTTTTTTCAACACAAGGAGAGAAAATCATGTCGCAAGTGAACTGGCCGGATTCGTTTGATCCGTCCAAGCAACGGGCCTATTTGGATGGCAACGGCAAAGCCGTTTTCATGGTCATCCCGAAAGAGGTTACCGAAATAGCGTACATCGAGCCGACCGAAGGGGCAGACCCCTTTTCCAATCGCATTGAGCGGGCCAAGCAGCTGGCCGCCCAGGGGATCGTGATCGATGCGCAGATCGACGTCTGGGGCTGGGGAGCGGAAAACACCATGCGGTTGCGCCGGTTGTACGGCAAAACGACGGTGCCTGACGCGTTTGGAACGATTCAAATCCTCGTTTCGCCGGCAAAGTAGTTTTTAAAGGGAGTTCACGCCGCCGGAGAATCCGGCGGCGTGACTTTTTCATAGTCGTCCAATCGAGAAAGGTCAATAGTCAGGACGTCGCTTGCACCCCTGCCGTAGAGGTCCCGAAACTTCGCTCCATATACAATCTCCTGGTCGGCGTACGAAAATCGCCGATACACCACCTGCGACGACGCCTCGTCGGTCGCCGTGATCAGAATAATGATCTCCGGGTCATCGGCCTGAATCGCCGTTGCGTCTTTGCCGAATAACGGTGATTGCTCGTCGATCGGATGGACGATCACCCACTGCGTCGCCAGGAACATAACCTCTTTCCGTTCCAGCGGTAAGAGCTTGAACTTTCGGACTCGTCGGCCGTCGGGCTCCGTTTCGAGGCGCGAATAAGTCACTTGGGCGGCTACCTCCATCAACTGGTTGGATCGGCTGTTCATCAAGCGGAACATCAGCGCAGTGCTGCCCTGGAAAGGTGAGATCAGGGCGACTTTGCTGAATGCAATGGCAGCCGTCGGTCTGGAAAATCGAGCAAACAGGATGCCCGTCGCCAGAGCGAAACCCATCAGGCCGGTTAGAGCCTCTACTGAAACCAGAAAATGGGCGGCGGTGCTCGTCGGTGTCATCGTCCCATATCCGATCGTGGCGATTGTCTGCACACTAAAAAAGTAGAGCTGAAGGAAACGGAGGGCACCGCTGCCCTCCACTCCGGAAATCGCCCCCGGACCGCAGCCTAGGTATAGCCCCGCAAATACGATATTCAGGGCGACGTAAATCACGAAGATCATGCCAAAAAACTGGGGCCAAGAGATGTTCAACATTTTGTGGTACGGGTTAATGGACTGCCAAAACCCTTGGCCCACGCGCTGGACGTTGAACTCGCCATCCTGGCGCAACATCCGTTTTTGACTAGACTGCGCCAGCCGCCCGCTTAATCCAGATTCCCGTTCCTCTGCCATGTTTCCCTCTATCTTACCGGGAGAGGCGTAACGGTCCGACCAGGCAAAAAGCCATAAGCCCCGACCCGTAAAGTATCGCCCCTCCAAACGCGCAAATCCCGCTTCGGCTGTTCGCCGGTGACGCGGTTCGCCTCGCTCAACCCCAGTTCCCGCCTCATTTGCAATGCCTGGTCTTGCGCCTCCAGCTCGGTTACGTGTTGCGGAGGAGCATCCACCCATAGCCCATCGACCGTCGATACCCCCGCCGCCCAATGCGACCCTTGCCAGTGCGCGGCGCTCGATATTTGTATCGCAAATAGACGCCGCTCACTTCTTTCCGTGCCACACGGACGTCCCGGTATCCCCCCTGTATCACCCCTTCTCGAACCTAAACGTGTAGACGGTCACGTTCAGTAAAACCGTCATCGTCAACGCAGTGGTCGTGAACAACAGCGGGATCATCTCGATTCCCTTCGAGCTCAGATCCGCCGCCGAGGCAACCAATCCCACCGACCCGACCGCCGTCAGAACTTCCACCCGAAGCGGGTCTCATCTTCGCTTCCGTACGATCATTCACCGCCCCCCCTAGGAATTCGATATCCTATGAGATTGGTTCTCACTCATGTCTGGTCACTCTAAATGGCACACAATTAAACACAAGAAGGGCGCTCTCGATGCCAAACGAGGGCGTGTCTTCACCCGGATTATCAAGGAAATCACCATCGCCGCTCGCGGCGGCGGCGATCCCGATGGTAACCCTCGACTCCGTACCGCCATCACCGCGGCGAAAGCCGTCTCGATGCCGGCCGACAACATCAAACGCGCCATTCAGCGCGGCACTGGTGAAATCGAAGGACTCACGATCGAAGAATACACCTACGAAGGCTATGGCCCCGGCGGGGCTGCCGTTCTCGTCAATGTCGCGACCGACAACAAAAACCGCACCGTCGCCGACGTCCGCCACATCTTCAGCAAGTGGGGCGGCAACATGGGCGAGCCCGGCTCGGTGAATTGGATGTTCGAAAAAAAATCGAACATCATCATCGATGCCGACAAGGTCAGCGAAGAAAAGCTGATGGACCTCGCGCTCGAAGCCGGTGCCGATGACATCCAGCAGCACGGCGAAGTGTGGCAGGTGCTTTCAGAACCAAACGCCCACGAAGCGGTGATGAACGCGATCGCCGCCGCCAAAATCGAAACGCTGAGTTCCGAAGTCGGGATGATCCCGAAGAATACGATCAAACTCGAAGGCCCCGCCGCCAAAAGCATGATTCGTCTCAACGATGCGCTCGAAGACTACGACGATGTCCAGAGCGTCTTCTCCAACTACGAGATCGACGAAGCAGACATGGAATAGCCGATGCGAATTCTCGGCGTCGATTGTGGCACGGAACGGACCGGCTTCGGGGTTATCGAATCCGATGGCCGATCCCACCGTCTCCTCGACGCCGGAGTCATCAAGACCTCGCCGAAGTCCCCGCTCAGCGAACGCCTTCTTCTGATCGCCTCGGGGCTGCGGGCGGTCATCGTCGCTCATGCTCCCGAATCCGCCGCCGTCGAAGCGGTCTTCCACGCCGTCAATGCCCAAACGGCACTGAAACTAGCCCACGTTCGCGGCGTCGCCCTCCTCGTCCTCGCCGAAGCCGGGCTCGCCGTCGGCGAGTATTCGCCTCTCGAAATCAAAACCAGCGTCGTCGGCTACGGCAGGGCCGAAAAGGAGCAGGTGCAGATGATGGTCCGCTCGCTTCTCAAACTCGATGAAATCATCAAGAGCCAGGATGCGTCCGACGCTTTAGCCGCCGCCATCTGCCACGCGAACCAAGTGCGCTACCAAGAGGCGATTCGCAAATGAAATTTATCCTCGCCTTATTCCTCTCTGCCGTCGGCCTCGCCGCGCAGCCCCAAGTGATCTATAGCAAATCGTTCCCCGGCTCCGTCCCCGAATGGGTCCAGATCACCCTCGCCAAAGACGGTCAAGCCGTCTATACCGATCAAAAGGACGATCCCCAGCCTCTCGCTTTCGCCCTGCCCTCCGAACAAACGCAGACCATCTTCGCCCTCGCCGAAAAGCTCAACTTCTTTAATCGCCCCCTCGAATCCGGCCTCCCCGTCGCCAAGATGGGCGAAAAGTGCTTCCGTTGGGTCGACGGCGCCAAAACCTTCGAGACCAAATTCAACTACACCCAGGATCTGGACGCCCAATCGCTCCACGACTGGTTCGAGCGGATGGCCGAAACCGAGAGCCATCGCATTAACCTCGAACGCTCGGCTCGGTTCGATAAACTCGGCGTCAATAAGGCTCTGCTCCTGCTCCAATCCAGTTGGGAGCGCAAGCGCATCGTCGCCCCGGAACAGTTCTACAAAACCCTGGAACGTATCGTGAAGAACGAGTCTTATCTCAACATCGCCCGCGATCGCGCCGCCT
>CANNLB010000157.1 GCA_947505565.1 Acidobacteriota bacterium
AGCGGGTTCGAGGAGGAGTCCGTCGTTGTATTTGGCGGCGGTGACGGTGACGCGGAAGCGGCCTTGGTCGGGGAGTTCGCGGAGCGAGACTTTGAAGTTGGCTTTGGGTCCGTAGGTACCATCGGTGCCGAACATTTCTTCGTTGGGGATGGAGGGTCGGAGGAGGAGGCCTTGGGGGATGGTGCTGTAGGCGTGGCCTTTGGGGTATCCGGCGCTGCCGCGCATGCAGGCGAAGACGGAGTGGTAGATGCTGGAATATTCGCGCCATCCGCGGACGGTGTCGTTGCCTTGGTAGCCTTCGATGAACTTATAATTTGTCCGCATGGGGCTGGGGAGGAAGGGGAAGGGCTTGGAGAGGGCGGGTTCGGAGACGACGAAATCGGCGTTTTCGAGCAGGTGGCTGTTGGCGCCGAGGATGAGTTCTTCGGGGAGGGGTTGGGGGTTGATGGACTCGCCGAGTTCGACGCGGAAGTTTTGGATTTTGGGTTTAGAACTGGGGTCGACGATGGAGAGTTGGAGGGATTTTTCGGCGATTTCGAGGTAGGTTTCGAGGAGGAGGGGGGAGAGTTGGAGGGTATCCTTATTGTTGACGAAGCCGTCGGCGGAGATGGCGTCGGGGGGGAGGATTTCGGTGAGGTCATCGTCGAGTTTGAGGAGATCGCGGAGGGTGTTGCGATATTGAGCGACGGTGAGGCGACGGACGATGCCGTTTTGGGGGGCGGGGCGGGCGCGGGCGGTTTCGAGGGATTGGTTGATCCAGGAGACGATTTTCTGGCGGGCTTCGGGGCTGGGCTGGGGGAGGCCTTTGGGGGGCATAGAGCCTTCTTCGACGCGGTGGCGGATGGATTCCCAGAGGCGGACGTGTTGGTCTTCGAGTTTGGGGCCGAGTTGATCGACGCGGACGCCGGCGGTGGAATTATCGACGTTGTGGCATTTGAGGCAATTTTGTTCGAGGAAGGGTTTGACGGATTCGTCGAACGGGGAGGAGGTGGGCTGGGCGCCTAGCCAGGTGATGGCGGCGATGGAGAGGAGGGCGAGCGAAAGCTTGGTGAAGGTCATTTTTCCCGTTCTCCCTAGGATACCAGCGGGTCCGCTCGTACGGGGGGCTCTTATAGCGCTATGATAATTGGATGTTGACGCCCACAGAGAAGATTTGGTGTAACGGAAGTTTCATCAATTGGGACGACGCGAAGATCCATGTATTGAGTCACGTCGTCAGCTACGGCAGCTCGGTTTTTGAAGGAATCCGCTGCTATGATACGCCCGCTGGTCCGATGGTATTCCGGCTTCGGGACCATATGAGACGGCTTATGGATTCGGCGAAGATTTACCGGATGGACAAGATCGACTTCAATATCGATCAGATGTGCGAGGCGGTCGTCGAGTTGATTCGGGTCAACAAACTGGAGGCTTGCTACGTGCGGCCGATCCTGCTGCGGGGCTATAAAGAGCTGGGGGTGTTGGGCATTAACAACCCGAACGATCTGTACTTGGCGTGTTGGGAGTGGGGCAAGTATTTGGGCGAAGAGGCGATGGCGAATGGCGTGGACGTTTGCATTTCGAGCTGGAACCGGATTGCGCCGAACACGCTGCCGGCGTTGGCGAAGGCGGGGGCGAACTACATGAACTCGCAGTTGATCCGGATGGAGGCGCACTTCAACGGATTTGCGGAAGGGATTGCGCTGGATACGAACGGGTATATTTCCGAGGGTTCGGGGGAGAACATTTTCGTGGTGCGGGACGGGAAGATTGCGACGCCGCCGCTGGGAAATAGCGCGTTGCCGGGGATTACGCGGGCGACGATCATTTTGCTGGCGAAGCGGATGGGGCTGGAGATTGTGGAATCGATGATTCCGCGGGAATCGCTTTACATCGCTGACGAAGTCTTCTTTACGGGGACGGCGGCCGAGGTGAGCCCGATTCGTTCGGTGGACCGGATCACGATTGGCTGTGGTAGCCGGGGTCCGATCACGGAACGGCTACAGAAGGAGTTTTTCAGCGTGATTGCGGGTACGACGCCGGATACGGAAGGTTGGTTGACGCCCGTTCGGAAGTAGGAACGGGCAGGAAAGCAAAAAGGGCGTCTGGAGAACCAGACGCCCTTTTGTCTTTTCGGAGAGTTCCGCGGGCGATTCGCTCCGGCCACCTCCCCCGAGATTAGCCTCGTGCGATGCGCCCGCGGTACTTTTCTGTTGTACCAAGAGTTGGGGTTAGATGCTAGGGGAAAATGACATTGGTCCACAGCTTTTTATAGCTGTAGAATCAAGGGGTTAGGGGCGGACGATTGTGAAGATACTGTGCATAAAACAAAACGCGAAGGAATTGTTTCAATTCGATGAAGATAATTGGCATTGATGCGGTCCGCGGTGAGCGGGTGATTGTGGAGTTTGGGAGTGTGATTCAGGGGGTGACGGAGCTGATTGATTTGATCAGCGGGGAGCCGGATTACGTGGCGCCGGGGTTTATCGACTTGCAGGTGAACGGGTACGGGGGGGTGGACTACAACTCTCCGGAGACTTCGCACGAGGAGATTGGGCGGAGTTTACGGGTGCAGTTTGCGTGTGGGACGACGCGGTTGCTACCGACGGTGATAACGGGAACGTATGAGGGGATGAGGGGGTCGTTGAAGAATCTTTACGAGGCGAAGTTGGCGATTCCGGAGGGGACGGCGATTGAAGGATTCCACGTGGAGGGGCCGCATATTTCGGCTGAAGAGGGGCCGCGGGGGGCCCATCCGGCGCAGTGTGTACGAAAGCCGGACGTGGACGAATACAAAGGCTGGCAACAGGTTACGGATGGTTTAGTAAAGCTAGTGACGATTTCGCCGGAGTGGCCGGAGGCGCCGGGGTACATTGAGGCATTGGTACGGGACGGGGTGGTGGTGGCGATTGGGCATACGGGGGCGAATCGGGAGCAGATTCAGGCGGCGGTGAGTGCGGGGGCGACGCTATCGACGCATTTGGGGAATGGGGCGCACAGTTTGATGAGTCGGCATCCGAACTATTTGTGGGAGCAGATGGCGGAGGACCGGTTGGCGGCGGACTTCATAGTGGATGGGATTCACATTGGGGAGGCGTTTTTGAAAGTGGCGCTGCGGGCGAAGGGGATAGAGCGGTCGATTTTGGTGACGGATGCGAGTGCGCCGGCGGGGGCGGCGCCGGGACGGTATAAGCTGGCGGATCAGGAGGTGGATTTGACGGCGGATGATCGGGTGGTATTAGCGGGGCAGACTCGGTTGGCGGGGAGCGCGTTGAAGATGCATAAAGCGGTGGAGAATGTGATGCGGATGGCGGGGGTGAGTTTGGCGGAAGCGGTGACGATGGCGACGCGGAATGCGGCGCGGGTTGGTCGGATCAGCGGCCGGATGCGGGGGCTGGTGACGGGGGAGCGCGCGGACTTTGTGGTGTTTTCGCGGGAAGGGGGTGGGATTACGGTGGAGGAGACGTGGATTGGGGGACAGCGGGTGTATTCGCGTGATTGATGCACTATTACTGGCTAAGTTGTTATATTAATTGCTCTCTAAGCCAGTGGATAGTGTGGAATGTTGAGGTCTCGTCCGTCATCAGGACCGTCGATGGCGAGGAGTTCGATGATGCACTTCCGGACATTAGTCAGGGGGTTGTACTCTTCGATGCGGAGAGACACGTGGACCGGTTCGCCCCGATCTGTGATGATTACGGGGCCTTCCCGGGCGACATTTTTTCGCGAGATCGATGCCCTGGTTGAATTCGCGATTTGTAATGGTGGTCGTCATCGGCGGAACTCCTCACCGATCGTTAGTACGTCCGTACGAGACGATTCAAGCGATGATGGAGTGAAGGACTTCACCGCTGACGTCGGTGAGACGGAAATCTCGCCCGCTGTAGCGGTAGGTCAGTTTGGTGTGGTCGATGCCCATCAAATAGAGAATGGTGGCGTGGATGTCGTGCACGTGGACCGGCTTTTCGACGGCCTTGAAGCCGAAGTCGTCGGTGGCTCCGTGGATGGTGCCGCCCTTGATCGCTCCGCCGGCGAGCCACATGGTGAAGCCGAATGGATTGTGATCTCGACCCTTCTTGACTTGGCCGCCACCGCCGCCCACTTCACGGACCGGGGTGCGGCCGAATTCGGAGCCGCAAACGACTAACGTATCCTTCCAAAGACCGCGGGACTTGAGATCCTTAAGGACCGCGGCGAAGGGTTGGTCAGAGTTCTTGGCGTTGACCTTGTGGGCCATGATATCGCCGTGGGCGTCCCAGGGGTCACCTTTGGCGTAATAAACCTGGACCATACGAACACCCTTTTCGACGAGACGGACGGCGGTGAGGGCACCGCGGGCGGTGCTGCCGGGACCGTAGAGCTTCTGGGTGGCCTCAGACTCCTTACGGATATCGAAGACGGTGGGCGCTTCGGTTTGCATGCGGAAGGCGGTCTCCATGGAAGAGAGAGTGGCTTCGACTTGGGGATCGTCGCCGTCGCGCTTGACGCGGAGTTTTTCGATTTTCTGGAGCAGGTCGAGTTCGCGGCGCTGCTCGGTGAGTTCGAATTTAGGATTGTTGACGTAGGAGACGAGTTTTTTGGGGTCGAAGGCCTTTTCGACGACGACTTTGGCAGGGATTTCTTTGCCGTCTTTGTCCTTCATCAGCATTTCGGGCGGTGGTTCATCGGCGGGGGTATTGACCTTGGAACTGATGAAGGTGCCTTGGTTGACGGGGGGGAGAAAGCCGTTGGACCAAAGGGGCGGGCCGACGGTGGTGGGGACGTCGGGACAGAGGACGACGTAGCCGGGGAGGTTTTGGTTTTCGGTGCCGAGGCCGTAGGTGAGCCAGGCGCCGATGGAAGGACGGCCGGCTTGGTTGCCGCCGGTGTTCATCATGAGACAAGAGGGCTCATGGTTCGGGATTTCGGTGTGGACGGAACGAACCCAGGCGATATCGTCGGCGACTTCGCCGAGGTGGGGCCAGAGTTCGGAGATATCCATGCCGCACTGGCCGTACTTCTTGAACTTAAAGGGCGAGCGCATGAGTTCGCCGGTGCCGCGTTCAGTTTTGACCTGGGCGCCGGGGAGGGGCTTACCGTCGTACTTATCGAGCATCGGCTTCGGGTCGAAGCTGTCAATGGTGGATAAGCCGCCGTTCATGAAGAGGAAGATGACGCGTTTGACGCGCTGGGGATGGTCCAGTTTGGCGGCACCCATGGGCTTGCCGTTGCCGTCAACGAGGCCTTCGGCTTTGGCGACCGATTGGTTGACCATGCCGGCGAAGGCCATCATGCCGAAGCCGTTGCCGATACGGCGGAGCGCTTCACGGCGGGAAGTGGGGTTTCCTGACTTATGATTCGACATCGCGGTTTCCTCGATTAATTGACGAACAGGAACTCAGACGAGCTGAGCAGGATCTTAGCGTAACGACCCCAGGCGGTGGGTTCGTATTTGGGCGGAGGAGGACCGGCGGGGCCACCCCCACGGCGGCCCATGCCGCCCATCATGCCCATGCCGAAGAAGTCGGCGGGGGGGGCGTCACCGGCGGGAGGCGCTTCGGCAGCCGGGGTTTGGCCTTCCTCCGACGGCGGCATCGGGGGTATCGCAGGAGGGGTTCCATTGTCGCCAGCGGCGGCCGAGGGAGCGTCTTTGGATTCCGCCGGGGCGGCGGGGCGACGGCCGCGGCCACCGGCTCCGCGCATGCCTTCAGCAGGGGGACGCTTCTTGGCTTCCTCGTACTCGAGCATCGGTTCGGTTTTCAGATATTCGACGCCGAGGGCGACCTCTTCCGGCGTAGCTTCACGACCGTAAACGATCTGATGAAGCTTGCGGACGCGGGCCGAGTTGTTTGGTTCGGTAGCGACGCGCTTGGCGAGTTCCTCAGCCTGCAGCTGCATGAAGTCGCTGTTCATGAGGAACAGGCGCTGGGTGGGGACGGTGGTGACGAAGCGCTTTTCGGCGCTGATCATGGGCGTCGGGAAGTCGAATAGCGCCAGGTATTCGTCGAGCTTGTAACGGCTGACCTTGGCGTAGACAGTACGGCGCGTGACGGCCGGGGTGAGTTCGACCGAAGGTCCGCCGAGGGCGGGGTCGAGCTTACCGGCGACGGTGAGGACGGAGTCGCGGACCTGTTCGGCGTCGAGCCGCTTGCGGTCGGCGCGCCAGTAGAGGCGGTTTCCGGAATCCTTGGCGAGCGCCGTCGGGTTGTTCTCGGTGGAGAGCTGGTAGACGGAGCTGAGCATGATGTCGCGATGAAGCCTCTTGGTCGACATCCCGTTTTTGACGAAGCTGGCGGCGAGGTATTCGAGGAGTTCGGGGTTGGTGGGGCGTTCCCCGGTGAGGCCGAAGTTGCTGGGGGATTCGACGAGGCCCGAGCCGAAGTGGCCCTTCCAGATGCGGTTGACGAAGACGCGCATGGCGATGGGCTGCTTGCCGATGGTTTCGGCGAGTTCGAGGCGACCGCTGCCTTTGCTGAATGGGGCGGGGTCGTTTTCGCTGAGAATGCTGAGGAAATGACGGGGGACTTCCTGCTTCAGGTCAAACGGATCGCCACGGAAGGCGAGTTGAATATTCTTTGGATTTTCGGCGTCCTTGACGCTGTGGAGATACGGGAAGCCGGGTTCGATTTTCTTGCGGGCTTCGTCGATATCCTTGCGGATGGTGGCCATTTGGACCT
>CANNLB010000158.1 GCA_947505565.1 Acidobacteriota bacterium
CCCCCGCCAAGTTGGACAGCGCCGCGTCGAACTCCTCCCGCCGCCGCAAAATATCCCGACACAGATCAAAATACAGACGGCCAGCCGGGGTCACCGTCAACGGCCGAGTCGATCGATCGAGAAGCTTCACAGACAAGGACTTCTCCAACTCCTGGATATGCTGGCTTGCCGCCGACTGGCTGATCGCGTTGAGGGACGCACCGCGGCTGACGCTCCGGCTCTGCCCAATATCCCGAAAGAGCTTGAGATGCTCGAAATTCACAAGTGCAAGGATACCATAAGACTTTCTTATTTCAACACCCGAACACTATCAGAAATACGAATCTTGTTATATAAGCTAAATCGATTATCATGACGATTAGGTTTCATTTGACTTATACTCATGGATTCTTTATAGTTAAGGTCTTCGGAACGTGAGGTTACCGCAAATGAGTGAGCAGTTCGAGCATCCCACCCAGTCCCGCCCCGGTCTCCCCGTCGCCCAGGGCCTCTACTCGCCAACACATGAGCACGACGCCTGTGGCATTGGCTTTGTCGTCAATATCAAGGGGCATCGCTCCCACGACATCATCACGAAGGGCGTCCAGATTCTGATCAATCTGACCCACCGTGGTGCCTGCGGTTGCGACCCCGAAACCGGCGACGGCGCTGGCCTTCTCATTCAAATTCCTCACTCCTTCTTCGCCCGCGAGTGTCAAAACCAATCGTCGCCGTTCACCCTGCCCCATGCCGGGGAATACGGCATGGGTCTCGTCTTCCTGCCCGTCGAACACACCGCCCGGCTCCAGGCCGAAGGGATCGTGGAACGGATCACCCGCGAAGAGGGCCTCGAAGTGCTTGGCTGGCGCGATACCCCGATTGACGCCGATGCGATCGGCCGCGTCGCCCGCGCCTCCCAGCCCTACATTGAACAGATCTTCATTCGCCGCTCGCCGGGCATGTCCGAGGACGTCCTCGAACGCAAGCTCTACGTCATTCGCAAGCGCGCCGAACACGAAATCGCCGGCAGCGACATCCGGGATAAGGATTTCTTCTACCTCCCCTCGTTGAGCTGCCGGACCGTCGTCTATAAGGGCCTCCTGCTCGCCCCGCAGATCCAGAAGTTCTACAAGGACCTCTCCGACCCTGAGTGCAAAAGCTCGTTGGCGATGGTCCACCAGCGCTTCTCCACCAACACCTTCCCCAGTTGGAAACTCGCTCACCCCTTCCGCTTCCTCTGCCACAACGGCGAAATCAACACGGTCAAAGGCAATGCGAACTGGATGCGCGCTCGCGAAGCCGTCCTCTCCTCGCCACTCTGGGGCGACGATCTCAAAAAGATCATGCCGATCGTCGAGCAAGGCGCCAGCGACTCCGCGACTCTCGATAACGTCGTCGAACTGCTCACTCTTTCCGGCCGCTCCCTGCCCCACGCAATGGCGATGCTCATCCCGGAAGCCTGGGATGCCGACTCCACCATGCACCCGGATAAAAAGGCGTTTTACGAATACCACGCCTCGCTCATGGAGCCGTGGGACGGCCCCGCCTCCGTCGCCTTCACCGACGGCAAGGTGATCGGTGCGACGCTCGATCGCAACGGCCTCCGCCCCTCCCGCTACCTCGTGACCAAAGACGGCTTGCTGATCGTCGCCTCCGAAACCGGCGTGCTGCAAATCAAGCCTGAGGACGTCGAGTACAAAGGCCGTCTCCAGCCGGGCAAGATGCTCCTCGTCGACATGCAGGAGCACCGCATCATCCCCGACGAAGAGCTCAAAGAGCGAATGTGGACCCGCCAGCCCTACGCCCAATGGCTGGTCGAAAACCAGATCACGCTCGACCATATTCCGGAACCGGCCCGCATCCACGCCACCGAACACGAAACGCTCCTGCAGCGCCAGCGCGCTTTCGGCTACAGCGATGAGGATCTCAAGGTCATCATGGGCCCGATGGCCGTCAACGGCGAAGAAGCCATCGGCTCCATGGGTATCGACTGGCCGCTGGCCTGCCTCTCGGACAAGCCTCAAAGCCTTTTCACGTACTTCCGCCAGCTTTTTGCACAGGTTACCAATCCGGCCATTGACCCCATTCGCGAAGAACTCGTCATGTCCATGACGAGCTACATCGGCAATGAACGCAATCTGCTCGATGAAACGCCACTCCACTGCCACACGCTAAAGCTGACGCAACCGATCCTCACCAACCGCGATCTCGAAAAGATGCGCCGAGTCAGCCAAGGCGACTTCCTCGCCTACACCCTACCTGCCCTGTACAACGTGCACGGCGGCGAGGTGGAACTCGAACGCGCCCTCGATTCGCTCTGCAAACGCGCCTCCTGGGCCATCGAAGCCGGCTACTCCATCCTGATCCTCAGTGATCGCGGCATCGACGCCAACTCCGCCCCCATCCCGTCCCTCCTCGCGCTGACGGCGGTTCATAACCACCTCATCCGTGAAGGCAGCAGAACCCGCGTCGCCCTTATCATCGAGAGCGGCGAACCCCGCGAAATCATGCACTTCTGCCTCCTCATCGGATACGGGGCCAGCGCGATTAACCCTTACCTCGCCATCGAGACCCTCGAAAACCTGGCGCTGAACAACCGTCTGACTGTCGATTTCCCGGTCGCCCTAAAACACTTCAAAAAGGCGATCAACAAGGGCATGCTCAAGGTGTTCTCGAAAATGGGCATCTCGACCTTGCAGAGCTACCGCGGCGCTCAAATCTTCGAAGCCATCGGCCTCAACTCCGACTTGGTCGAAAAATATTTCACTGGCACACCGTCCCGCATCGAAGGCATCGGCCTGGAAGTCCTGGCCAAAGAAGCCAAGATGAAACATGATCACGCCTTCCGGCCGCTCACCGACTCCGAAACCGAACTCGATGTCGGCGGAACCTATCAGTATCGCATCCGCGGCGAATACCATCTCCTGAATCCGCAGACCGTCGCATCCATCCAGACCGCCGTCCGAACCGAAAGCTACGCAACCTACAAAGAGTACTCGGACCACGTCAACAAACAGACCAAAGCGCTCTGCACCATCCGCGGCCTGCTCCAGTTCAAGCCCGGCAACCCGGTACCGATTGAAGAGGTTGAACCCGCCAGTGAGATCGTCAAACGCTTCGCGACCGGTGCCATGTCATATGGATCCATCTCGAAGGAAGCCCACGAGACCATCGCCATCGCGATGAACCGAATGAAGGGCCGCTCCAATACCGGCGAAGGCGGCGAAGACGAAACCCGCTTCGAGACGATGCCCAATGGCGACTCCAAACGCTCGGCCATTAAGCAAGTGGCGAGTGGTCGCTTCGGGGTGACCACCAACTACCTCGTCAACGCCGACGAACTGCAAATCAAAATCTCACAGGGTGCCAAACCCGGCGAAGGTGGCCAGCTACCCGGTCACAAAATCGACGAAGCCATCGCCAAAGTTCGCCATTCGACTCCCGGTGTTGGACTGATTTCCCCCCCTCCCCATCACGATATCTATTCGATTGAGGATCTCGCTCAGTTGATCTTCGACCTTAAAAACGTTAACCCGGTCGCGCGCATCTCCGTCAAACTCGTTTCCGAAGTCGGCGTCGGGACTGTCGCCGCGGGCGTCGCCAAAGCCCATGCCGATCTGGTCCTGATCTCAGGCGATTCGGGCGGCACCGGTGCCGCGCCGATGACCTCCATTCGCCACGCCGGCGTCCCCTGGGAGCTCGGCCTCGCCGAGACGCAGCAGGTCCTCGTGATGAATGATCTGCGCAGCCGCATTCGGGTCCAGACCGACGGCAAGCTCCAGACCGGCCGCGACGTCGCCGTCGCTGCGCTGCTCGGCGCTGAAGAATACGGCTTCTCGACCACGCCGCTGATCACCATGGGCTGCATCATGATGCGGAAGTGCCATCTCAATACCTGCCCGGTCGGTATCGCAACGCAGGACCCGGCATTACGAGCGAAGTTCCAAGGCAAGCCCGAAGACGTCATCAACTTCTTCTTCTTCGTCGCCGAAGAGCTTCGCGAGATCATGGCTCAGCTCGGCTTCCGCAAGGTGGACGACATGGTCGGCCGCGTTGACATGCTCGAGGCCCGCGACGTCGGTCATCACTGGAAGGCGAAGGGGCTAGACCTCAGCTCGATCCTCTACAATCCGCCAGTGCCCTCCAAAGTGGGGCGCCGCTGCTTGATCAGCCAGGATCACGGCCTGACCGATGCGCTCGATTACAAGCTGATCGATTTCGCCAAACCAGCTCTCGAAAACGCCGAAAAGATCGAGTTCAAAATGCCGATTCGGAACGTGCATCGCACCGTCGGCGCGATGCTCTCCGGTGAGGTCGCCAAGCGCTACGGCTCAGCCGGTCTCCCGGATGACACCATTCGATTCGAATTTCACGGTTCGGCCGGCCAGAGCTTCGGCGCGTTTCTGGCTCGCGGCGTGACCCTGGAACTGGAGGGCGATGCCAACGATTACGTCGGCAAAGGGATGTCCGGAGGTCGGATCATTGTCTACCCGCCGAAGTCCTCGCATTTCGTGCCAGAAGATAACATTTTGGTGGGCAACGTCGTCCTGTACGGCGCGACCAGCGGAGAGGCGTTCTTCAACGGCATGGGCGGCGAACGGTTCGCCGTGCGGAACTCCGGCGCGACGGCCGTCATCGAAGGCGTTGGCGACCATGGTTGCGAGTACATGACCAAGGGCTTGGTGGTCTGCCTGGGTGTCGCGGGCAAAAACTTTGCCGCCGGCATGAGTGGTGGTATCGCCTACGTCCTGGATGAATCCGGCGAGTTCTGCCGTACCCGTTGCAACCGGGCCGGCGTGGATATTGAACCGGTTGAAGACGCCGCCGACATTCAGGTTCTGCAGAACTTGATGGAGAAGCATGTTCGCTACACCGGCAGCCCACGGGGCAAGATGGTTCTCGACAACTGGGGCTCGATGTTGCCCAAATTCGTGAAGGTCTTCCCCCACGAATTCAAACGCGTCCTCGGCGCACCGCGTCGCGAAACTCCGTACTATGTCTCTGGCTCAACCCAGGGCGAGCAGGTGATCCATGGGTAAAGCAACTGGTTTTATTGAGTTCGAGCGCGAGGTTCCAACCCGGCGACCGGTAGCCGAGCGCGTCAACGACTGGAAGGAGATCTACCAGCCTTTTTCGATTGCAAAAGTGCAGACGCAGGGGGCGCGATGCATGGACTGCGGCGTGCCGTTCTGTCACAACGGCTGCCCGTTGAATAACATAATTCCAGATTGGAACGATTTGGCGTACCGTGACCGCTGGAAGGACGCGATTCGAGTGCTGCATTCGACCAACAACTTCCCCGAGTTCACCGGCCGTATTTGTCCGGCTCCGTGCGAGTCAGCTTGTGTCCTCGGGATCAACGAGCCGGCAGTGACAATCAAGAACATCGAGCGAACTATCGTCGACCATGCTTGGGAGCAAGGCTGGATTGTTCCGGAACCACCACAGGTCCGGACGGGTAAAAAGGTGGCGGTGATCGGTAGCGGACCGGCTGGAATGGCCGCCTCGCAGCAGTTGAACCGCGCTGGGCATTCGGTCACGCTGTTTGAAAAGAACGACCGGATTGGCGGCCTGATGCGCTACGGCATCCCCGACTTCAAAATGGAGAAGCACCACATCGACCGTCGAGTGGAGCAGATGAAGGCCGAAGGCGTTGAATTCGTCGTGAACGCTCACGTGGGTCACAACGTTTCGATTGAGGAGCTGCGCCAGAATTTCGACGCCGTTCTACTAACAGGCGGGGCGGAAGCTCCGCGTGATATCAAAGCGGAGGGCCGCGAGAATCGCGGGATCTATTTCGCGATGCAGTGGCTACCGAACCAAAACAAGCGCAACGCCGGAGACGACGTCCATGGCGAATTCGATGTACTGGCGACGGACAAGCACGTCATCATCATCGGCGGCGGCGACACCGGTGCCGACTGCCTGGGTACCTCCCATCGGCACAAGTGCAAGAGCGTGACGCAATTCGAGTTGATGCCGATGCCTCCGCCCCAGCGGGCGGCGAGCACTCCCTGGCCCAACTGGCCGTTGATGCTGCGGACCGAAAGCGCCCACGAAGAGGGTGGCCAGCGCGAATGGTCGATTTTGACAACAAAGTTTGAAGGCGACGCCGAAGGCAACGTGAAAAAGCTGCACACGGTGAAAGTCGGCCCGGCTCCGAAGTTTGAGCCGATCGCGGGCACCGAGCAGGTGTGGGACGCCGAACTGGTTTTGCTGGCAATGGGCTTCCTGGGCCCGGTGAAAGGCGGGATGATCGAACAACTCGGCGTCGAACTCGACGGCCGGGGCAACGTCAAGTGCAACGAGCAGTACATGTCTTCCGTGACGGGCGTTTTTGCAGCGGGCGACATGCGGCGCGGGCAATCGCTGGTCGTGTGGGCGATTGCCGAAGGACGCAAGGCGGCTCAGGGCGTCGACCAATGGCTGATGGGTGAGAGCAAGCTACCCGCCTAGAGGTTGCGACACTAGGGCCTATGCGGGTCCTTTATTTATCGATTTTCAGTTGCAGTTTGAGCTTCGCCCAAGTAGCCGAGGTTCCCGTGATGGCGCCGGTTTCCCAATGGGAACCCCCGGCAGCGGCCAAGGCCGTTTCGCTCGCCGAGAGCACCGCCGC
>CANNLB010000159.1 GCA_947505565.1 Acidobacteriota bacterium
TCGAATATTGGGAATCAGACGGCGCTTTATAACTTCCAATCGGCGTTTGTGGGGACGCGAGTGGTGCAGTCGCGGACCGTCGGAGCCAGGCTGCGATTTTACTTTTAGAGGGTAGTGGATGAGAACAATTTCGTTGCAGGAGCCGGGGCGTTTTGTGGAGTCCGAGGTGCCGACTCCGGTTGCGGCACCGGGCGAGGCGCTGGTGCGGATCCGGCGGGTGGGCATTTGTGGGAGCGACTTCCATGCCTTCCACGGTCGGCATCCGGCGTATTCGTATCCGCGGATCATTGGGCATGAGTTGGGGTGCGAGGTGGTGACCGTGCCCGAGGACGCCGGCGGGCTGCGGCCGGGTGACCGGTGCGCGCTGGAACCTTACATTAGCTGTGGGACGTGCCGGGCTTGCCGCAAGAATCGGCCAAACTGCTGCGAGACGCTGCGGCTGTTTGGAATCCATGTGGACGGGGGGATGCAGCCGTATTTGTCGTGTCCGGCGCACCTGCTGCATCCTTCGACGAGCCTGAGCTTGGACCAGTTGGCGCTAGTGGAGACCTTGGGAATTGGGGCGAATGCCGTGCAGCGGTCGGGCTTGGCGAAGGGCGAGACGGCGATCGTAGTGGGGGCGGGGCCAATTGGATTGGCGGTGGTGCAGTTTGCGTTGGCGGCCGGGGCGACGGTAAGGGTGATTGAGCAGAGTGAGTTGCGGAGGACGTTTGTCGGGCGGTTCGGCGTGGAAGCGAAAGCGGAGCCGGACGAGGAATTGGCGGATGTGGTGTTCGATGCGACGGGCGTGGCGGCGGTGATGGCGCGGAGTTTGCAGCATGTGGCCCCGGCGGGGCGGCTGGTTTTTGTGGGGTTGTGCAAGGACGCAGTTGCGCTCGATGATCCGTTGTTTCATCGGCGGGAGGTGACGCTGTATGCGAGCCGGAACAGTTGCCACCAGTTTCCGCGGTTGATTGGGATGATTGAGCGCGGGGAGATTAACACGGAGCCGTGGATTAATGCGCGGATCCGGTTGCGGGATGTGCCAGGGGAGTTTGGTGGGTTGCTGCGACAGCCGGAGTTGATTAAGGCGATGGTCGAGCTGGACGAGTCGGACGAGTAGCGGGGGTTGGCCGCTCCGAAGAGCTCGATGCCCCGGAGCGCCGCAGGGCGGGTGACCGGGTTTGCGATTCGAAGCCACCGCCAGTGTTGCGGGAGGAGCGATTCCCCTAGGGCTCGGAGTTTCATTTTTCGATTCGAAGCCAATTTCGACGTTTTGCCCCTTACTGCCCCAGACACTGTTGGCGGCTCAGTTTTGCGGTTCGAACCCACGGTCCTTTGCGTCTGAACTTTGCCTTCGGGGCGGACCGACACTTCGGGTGTAGCGGTTCTGAGGCCAGGTTGTCAAAGATCGTGATACGGTTCGCAGGCAGCGGTGCTTTTCGATTCGAAGCCAAATTCGGCGAGCTGATCGAACGGATGCTGAATCGGAGACGTGGCGGTCGCCACCTTTTCTTGCTCAGCAGGCGGGATGACTTCCGCTACTTCGGCTACCTCGACGACCGGTTTGTAGAGATTGCCCCCCTTTTCCTGAGTGTGCCGCAATGCCTTGAGGGAACACACCGATTGATGCGATCGACGAAGTCCGCGATGAAGGCCAGCGTGAGCGTGTTGTCGCCCGGGAACTGCGTCATATCCTTGGATTCCACATCGGCGTCATTGTTAAAGTGGGAGTGTTGCTCGGGGCCCCCAGAAGTTGACCACTTCTGCTCGAATAGACACCAGATCACAGACTGATCATGCCGCGTGGCATGCCGACGGGCGGGACCGTCATCATCCGCGCCGCAGGCGCGTATATCGTTGCATAGGTTTAGGCACCGACCTTTGTCCGCGCGGCCAGACCGAGCGCCACAAGCCCATGCTCGTCGGAGAGGCAGCGCAGTCGGGGCCGGTTGGTGGTAAAGTTTTGGCGAGCAGGGCTCGTCAATTCTTCGCGAGTGCCGAAGGGATTGCAGTCGGTGGCACTGGCTGACTTGGAACATCTGCGTTTCGCTGCCATGGGCCCAATTGAAGCGCCAGAGAGCTTGGGCGAGTTTGTCGGTGAGGATGGCCTCTTCTTCGTTGACCGGGCTATATACCTTTCTTAACCGTAGCCAGGAGCGCCTCGGAATCGTCAGCGGTTTCGCCACGGAGGATGAACGATTCGGAGCAGAGGCCGTGGGCCAGATGATTGTTCGTGCTGGAGGCTGCTTTACCTTTTTGCGTTTTTGGACCGGTTGACTTTTGGGCGTTCGCTCGATTGGCGAGGGTCCGCGCCATTTCTCCGGGGGAAAGGCGTCGAACATGGAGCTTTTAGCCTGGCGCAGCTCGGCGTCGAATTTCTCGATGAGATGGGCCGACGCCCCCTCGAAGTTGGCGTCGGCGTCATAAGGACGCAGTTGGTCGAACTCTTCCATGGTGAGCATTTGTAATCTTCTGATTGTGAAATTGAGTTGGAGGGGTACCGCCGATTTCTAGTTTTGGGAAGAGAGGGGGAGGAACGGGGGGAGCGATTTTTCTAAGTGATTGGAAAAGAACGAAATATAAATTCGAACACATGGCAATCTTCGAGTTTGAGGGTCGAGAACATTTGCGGGCGCGCCACGTGGTGCGTTCGAAAGGATGCTGCTTATGACTTTTGACGAGATCCGAAGGGTAACCCTTGCGGCGCTCTTTCCCGACGATTTGCCTTTCGAGCATTTGGTTCTGAAAGGCGGGAACGCGTTGAGCCTCGTTCACGGGCTCACCGAACGCACGTCGCTCGATCTCAACTTTTCGATGGATGCCGATTTTGTCGACATTGAGGATGCTCGAAAGCGACTGTTCTTTTCGGTAAAGGATCACTTCGACGCCATCGGATACGTCGTGTTTGATGAAGTGCTGGAGCCCAAACCTCGGCTCGACAAAGCTGACGAAAAGCCATGGTGAGGTGGCTATGAGCTTCGGGTCAAACTCATTAAGCAGAGGAGTTGGGATGGCGAAATTCCGCCGATGCGGCGCTACAATGTCGTTGGCCCGGAGTACCTCTCGACCATGGGCAACTCGCATCAGGCGCGGCCGGTAGCGATGGTTTCAGAGAACTTGGCGACAGAGTTTTGGGGCTCGTCCCAATCGGCGATCGGCAGGCGGATTCGCGGGAGTCCGAAGGAGAGGTGGTCAGAGGTGATTGCCGTAGCGGGCAACGAACGCGGCAATGGGGCGGGCCGTATGGCACCGACGATTGTCTCCCGGCCATTCTCTCGTCGCCCGAGTTTGGCGTTCGTCCTGAGGACCCCACGGGCTGGAGCCACCGCCCGAATGATGCGGGTGCCTTATGAACGGTCGATGGCGCGGACCTCGTTTACGCTGACGATGCTCTCGATCGTCGCCGGGATGGCGCTGCTGTTGGGCGTGATCGACATTCACTTGGCGCCCGGGGGCGCAGCGGGGCAGCGTAGCGGCCATGTTCCTCCGCTACGCTGTTACGCTGGCGGTGGTCGGAGTGGTCGGCGGCCTCGCGGCGGCGGTACCCTTGAGCCGGTTCCTGGGCGATTTGCTTTTCGAAGTCAGCCCGGCCGACCGAATGCCTTATGCCGCCGTCGCCGCGATACCGGCGCGGCGCTTCGAACGGGTGTCTACTTTTTCAGTGTCGGGTAGGTGATGCCGAGCTGTTCGAGATACGTTCCGTACTTCGCCGGGTCGTAGTAGAACTTCCGCATCTGCTCTCGGTAGCGGTCCATCTTTTCGCGGTTCAACTCAATGGCCGGTTGATCCGTATCGGCCATCAGCGGCTTGTACTGCTGGTCCTTGGTCTGCACCTCCTTGAAGTACTTCCAGGCTTCGGCTAGCAACTCGGGGCGAAGGAGATAGTCGAGGGCGGTGGCGGCTTGCACCTTCGCGCCCGCGGCTGAGCCCTTATGGGCGATGGGCGTGGCCTCGGCGATGGCGTTGGCCCAGTGATGCCCTGGAAGGTTCGGGATGTTGGCGGGGTAGCGCATGTAGGTCATCGGCATGATCCAGGAGATATCGCCGACGTCGTCGGAGCCGCCGCCCTTCCAGGGTTGCGGGGCTTCGAGGGCTTTAACCTTGTCGGGGAGGGGCTCCACCTTCGACGACCGGACTTCGCGCTGGAGCTCACGTGCCAGCGTCTGGTCGGCCTCGCTCCATTTGGGCATGCCGACGAGGTCGATGTTCTTTTGCTGCACCTCGGCGACCGGCTTACTGAAGTGGCCCGGCCACGCCGAGCCGACAACGCGCTGCGAGACTGTGGTGCTGGATGCCATACTGGCCGCCTTGGCCATGGTCGCGCCAAACTCCTGCATCTCCTTGATCCGGGGGAAGTCCTGCTCGCGGAAGTAGTACCAGACGGTGGCTTCTTCGGGGACGACGTTGGGTTGGTCGCCGCCATTCGTGATGACGTAGTGGGACCGCTGCTCCGGCCGGAGGTGCTCGCGCTTGTAGTTCCACATGGTGTTCATGAGCTCGACGCCATCGAGGGCGCTGCGCCCCTTCCACGGGGCTCCCGCGGCGTGAGAGGCTTCGCCCTTGAAGGTAAACTGCATCGAGACGAGGCCGCTGTTCATGGCGGGTTGGCCGTAGGAGGTGGCGAATTCCGCGCCGACGTGGCAGCCCAACATGATGTCGAGATCCTTCATCAGACCGGCGCGGATGTAGTAAGCCTTCGTCGCGACCAGTTCTTCGGCTACGCCGGGGTAGATTTTCAGCGTTCCTTTGATCCCGTACTTGATCATCAGATCCTTCAGGACAATGGCCGCAACAAGGTTGACGGCGTTGCCGGAGTTGTGGCCTTCGCCGTGGCCGGGGGCTCCCTCAATGATGGGGTCATGATAGGCAACCCCGGGCTTTTGCGAAGCGCGGGGGATGCTATCGATGTCCGTGATGAAGCCGATGACGGGCTTGCCTTGTCCGTAAGTGGCGACCCAGGCGGTGGGGATGCCCGCCACGCCGCGCTGCACTTGGAAGCCGTTCTTTTCGAGGACGCCCGTGAGGTACTTCGACGTCTCGACTTCCTGGAAGCCGAGTTCGCCGAAACTGAAGACCATGTCGACGATCTCCTGGACCATCTTCGACCGGGCGTCGACGCCGGCGATGGCTTCCTTCTTCAGTTGATCCAGGTTCGGGGTTTGCGCGAGCAGGGCGCTATTGAGGAGTAGTGCGGCGAAGAGCTTCATCGCTCTTTAGCTTAGCGCTGAGCATGCTGGCTTTTGGTGGGGGCGTTGTAGCGGACGCTAAGGTGCGGCGTCGAGAGTAGTTGGCTGCCTTTGGCCTTGGACTGGAGACAGCTTTCGAGCATGCCGGAGACGATCAGCGTGCGCGCGGCGGGGTAGGGTGCGCGGCCAGTCGCAAACATCTCTTCGATCTTGCTGACGAGGCAGGCCGAGTAGGTGACGTTCGGGACCGGCGTGAGCAGGAACTGGGTGGACATGGTGCCTTTGCCGCGAACCTTGGCGGCGAAGGTGTAATCCTGGACGGCTCCGTTGAGCATGAGCAGGGTAGTCTTCAGGCCGTCGTTGTGCTCGATGAGATAGGCGGCGGGCTGGGGGACAAGCTTGCGGAGTTCGCCGCTGGCGACGAGATTTTGGGTGCGGCCGTCGGTCTCGGTGAGGCCCTTGGGCGTATCGCTGCGGGAGAGGGCGGCGATGAGAAGTTCCTTCGAATAGGGCGCGTTCCAGGCGGCATCGCCAGTGAGCAATTGGACGGACTTGACGCCGGTCTCGCCACCCTTGCGGCGTTCGATCATGCACTGCATGGCTTCGAGGGCATGGTAGTCCATCGGGTCGGAACCGCCGACGCCGATCATCAACGCTTCGTCGATCTGGCTGCCAAGGGGGATCTCGATATCGGGCAGGCGCCAGGTGACGGGCAGGGAGGAGCCGGCGAGGATAGGGAACTTCAGGCGCTTGCCCTGGTCGAGCATCCACTTGGCTTTTTCGAAGCTGTAGGAGAGGTGTTTGTCGTTGTAGACGGGAACGGCGCGGCCGTCCTTGTCGAAGACCTCGACGCACTGCTTGAAGAATTCGTGGCGCGGGTAGAGAACCTGGCCGAGGTCGTTTTTCGGGTAGTCGCCGTGTTCGCCGATGATGAGGACGGCATCGACGGCGAGCTTGGCGGTACCGCAGCGGAGGGCTTCGGCGATGGTGGGATAGACCTTAAAACCGAACTCGGTGGCGCGGGCCTGGCTCTGGTCGCCGGTGGGTTTTTGGTCGACGTAGAGCGAGACGATCTGCATGTCCGGCTTGTGCCAGCGGCCTTCGTGCGGGTAGCCGACGAGGAAGCGGTCCGCCATGTGCTGGGCGTGGGAGAGGTACTTATAGATGGTGGTGACGACGGCGATGCGTTTCATTAGGACCTCCAGAACGTGGACTCTTTCGTGGCTTGGTAGCGGATGTTGAGATGGGGCGTCGCGAAGCGCTTTTGGCCGATGTGCAGGCTCTCGACACCGGCGGCGGTGAGGCCGGTCGTAAGCAGCGTCCGTTCGAGCGGGTAGGTCTCTTTGCCGGTGAGGTACATCAGCTCAGAGTTGTAGACGAGGGGGCTGAAGAAGTTGGCTAACGTGGTC
>CANNLB010000160.1 GCA_947505565.1 Acidobacteriota bacterium
GTAGGCTGGAAATCGGGGGGGGCGGGTCGAAGAAACTTCGATGGGCGCCGAGCCAGGCTAGGGCGTGGGGTTCGTTCCCCATGCTTTATATTTTCTGGAAGAAGGTTCCGGACCCGTGCGGTGACGCCGATCCGGGGGGTGGATTACGGTTGGAGATCTGGCAGTAAACGAACTCGGCCACAACCAGAACGCAACCTTCCCAGGCGAGTACGTAGGCGCCGACGCGGTCGTTGGTTGAACTCTCTTTCAGTTACTGTGCGATCAATCTACGAAAGCACTTGCCCGTATATGGCGTTCAGCACAAAAACGTGTTGTCGGTTTTCCAGCGTCGCTCGAACGGGGGGGGCGGTCGTTAGACTTCGTTGAGAGGTTGGGTAGCGTCACCAAATTGCGGTAGGCGGACGTTCATTTTGTCCATCATCGAAAGATAGAGCCGACACATTTGGCGTTCGGGTTTTTCGCGATAGTCCAGAACACGTCCGCCTCGGATACGCCCGCCGCCACCGCCCATCAAAACAACCGGGAGCTGTCGGGCTTCGTGGTTGCCGGTCAACATGCTGGAGCAGTAAAGAAGCATCGTGTTGTCCAGAAGGGTGCGGGGACCCTCTTGAATGGCGTCGAGTTTGCGCGCGAGATAGGCCAATTGCTGGAGAAAAAACTGGTTCACTTTGAGCCAGTCGGCGGTGTCGGTGTGGGAGAGCAAATGGTGAATCATGTAGTCGACGCCGAGGTTGGGGAAACGGAGCGAACTATGATCGTTGTTGAGTTTGAGGGTGGCGATCCGGGTCGTATCGGTTTGGAAACCAAGGACGACGATGTCAACCATCAACCGCATATGCTCGGCGATGTCCTGCGGAATGCCGTCGGCGGGCCGGGCCATATTAGGTTGATCGAGGGTAGGCCGCCAACCTTGCAGTTCGCCTTTCTTGCCAGCGTTGGCAATGCGTTGCTCGACGTCGCGTACGGAGTCCAGATACTCGTCGAGCTTCCGTTTGTCGCTCGTGCTGATGTCGCGACGGAGACGGCCAGCGTCGGAGAGAACGGCGTCGAGGACGCTCTGGTCGCCCTTGTTCGCTTCGTTTTTGAACAGCCGATCGAAGGCGAGAGCCGGATAGATTTCGAGCGGAGTAGGGGTAGTCGGCGAGCTCCAGGAGATGTGGGAGCTATAGAGCATAGAGTAATTTTTATGCACCGAGGGGTTCGACTTTTCGCAGCCCAAGGCAAGGCTGGGGACCTTCGTCGAGCCGCCGTAGCGCTGAGCGAGCAGTTGGTCAATGCTGGTGCCGGAACGGATTTCACCGCCCGAAGCGAGCGGGGCACCGGAGAGCAGATTGCCGGTTTGGGAACTATGGATGTTGCCCTTCAGCGCTTCGGCGTTGAAGAGGCCACGGATGACCAGCATCTTCTCGCGGAAGTCGTTTAGCGGGGCGAGCACTTGGCCCAACTCCATTTGTTTGCCTTCGCCTTTGGCCCACCATTCCTTGCTGTGGAAGCCGTTGCCCGAGAAGAGAATGCCTAGGCGAACGGGCGCTTCGCTGCCGCCGCTCTTGCGCGGTTCGTCACCCCAGACGGGAAACGATTCCAGCCACGGCAAAGCAACCGTGACACCGAGGCCGCGCAGAATCCGACGACGAGAGATTCGATGAAGTTCGTTTTTCATGGCGGGCTTACTCCTCCGGAGCGGCGTCGCGTCCGCGAATTTCGCGGAACTGGCGGCTGGTTACGATCTTCTCAATTATCGTGCCGACGGGTTGGCTACCGTCGCCGAGTTGGGTCAACAGAGGCTCGTCGGAAAGCTGCACGGCGCGGCCGAGGGCGTAGCCAAGCAGCTTCCGATAGAACTGGTGGACGAAGGCCGACCTGCCCGTGGTGAGCAGATATTGGCGCAAGCCAGGGAGCCCTTCGATCTCGGTGCCGTCCCTGACTTTCGTCTTCGTATGGATCGGGCGGCCACCAAGGTCATTCGTGCGCCAGCGGCCAATGGCATCGAACTGCTCGAGCGCATAGCCATAGGGGTCGATGCGTTTATGGCACGTGGCGCAGCGCGGGTCAGCGGTGTGTTTTTCGGTGAACTCGCGCATCGAGAGCGTAAGGTTAGCTTCGTCTTCGGGGAGTTGCGGGACATCCTTCGGCGGCCGAGGCAGCTCATCGCCCAGGAGCACTTCGGCCACCCAGTTGCCGCGGAGAATGGGACTCGTACGCGACGCGCCGGACTGCTTGGTGAGGGTGCTGGCGAGGCCGAGGACGCCACCGCGGCCGCGTGCCTGCATGCCGTCCACGCGGCGCCAGGCCGGGCCCGTGACGCCGTCAATGCCGTAGTGCTGGGCGAGCGGGCCGTTCAGGAAAGTGTGGTCGGCGCTGAGCACGCTTGCGACGGGCCGATTGGCGCGGAAGAAGTCCGTGAAAAACTGGATAGACTCTTCGAACATGTCGGCGCGAAGGGCGCGGAAAGTCGGAAAGTGACGCTCGCTTTTTTCGTCCAGCGAATCGAAGTCCCGGATGTGCAGCCAGGAGGCTCCAAACTCAGTAGCAAGGCGGCGGACTCGGGGGTCAAGCAACATACGACGGACCTGAGCAGTTAGCCCTTCGGCCGTGCGGAGCTTGGCGTCGCGGAGTTCGGCATCGGGCTGCGAGGACCAGAGAAAGTAGCTGAGGCGGCTGGAGAGTTCGGCGTCTGAGACGGGCGCCTGCTGCCTACCGGGTGGAGCTTTCTCTGTCCGATAAAGAAATGCGGGACCAACGAGAACCCGGGCCAGAGTCAGGCGCAGGGCTTCTTCATGGGGCAGATCCTGCTGCCGAAGGAGGGCGTAGAGGGCGTGGAGTTCGGCGGTCTCGCTAGCCTCGATCGGCCGGCGATACGCCCGATGGGCGAAGGCGATCACGGCGTTGAGGTGTTTCGGTTCGGCGGCCACGAGTTGGTGGCGGAAGGCGGCGGCGCGATCGAGAATCGGCTGCCGAAGGGGTTCAAACTTCGAGGGGTCAGCGTCCTGGGTCGCGTATTGCCAAAGCTGCTCGAAGACATCCACCTGCACGAGCGGAGCCCGGCTGACGAAGTAAAGCTGATCCCAGAGGCGGTCGAGGTGGGCCGTTTGCGCGGGGGTAAGCAGCAGACGCGACAGGTGTTGGTCTTCGCGATGGAACAGCGTCAAAGTCACCACCTCGTCCACTGGCACAATTTTGGAGTAGCAGAGGGCGGCGGGAAAGAGTTGGCGGAACTCATCGAAGGCGGCTTCAACGCGACGCCGGGCGGCGCTTTGTTCGTTCACGATCACCGGCATACCGAACGAGACCGATTGGTTGTTCGAAGTCCAAGTGCCATCGGTGGTCCGGACGGACGTGCCGCTGGGACGAAGGCCGGGGCGGGTTTCCGGTGGGGCGGTGAGCAGTTGCAGCTGGACGCTGCCCTCGGCGCCGGCGTTCGGATCGAGTTGACCGGTGACGGAAAATTCGCCATCGGCGACGAGGTCGGCAGGGAGCAACATTTCGATCACACCGGGCGCTTGGACACGGAGGTCGGCTCCGTCGAAACGGGCGGGGTCGAGGCCCCACGGGGAGGGGGCGACGGGACCGGCGAGGGAAACGTCGGCCAGGAGAGGGCTGGCCAGAGAGGTGAGTTGACCGAAGAGCGCGCCGTCAGGAGTGGTGGCGGCGGGGGGCGGGGCCAGGAGCAGAGCTTGCAGCGCGGCGGCAAGTTGGCGTTTGGCATCCAACCCTTCAGCGGTTTGCCAGCGCGCCAGCAGCGAACCGGCGGGGATGGTGCCTGTGTTGCCGATGGGCTCGCTGTAGAAGTGCCACGGGCCACTGGGATTGGCGGTGAGGATGGAGCCGGAAACTTCGGCCGAGAGCGACCAGTGCTGGTTGGGGGCGGCCAGCGTCAGTTCCAGGTCGGTGAGGTCGCAGGAGGCGTTGCCATCGCGCGGGTCGAAGACGACGGAGACCAGATCGCCGGGCAGGACGCCGATGCCCGAGAGCGGCCCAACTCTAACGGGGGTAGCACCGCGGGAGAGACCCTCCGCAAGCCGTTGGCGGGTGTTGCCGCGGCGCAGTTCGAGCGACCATGCTACGCCGTTACCGCATTCGGGATGGGCCGGCGTGATCGTGCCTTCGATGCGCAATGGGGCAGCCAGGGGGCTGCGCCATCCGACGGCGGCAGCGCGGGTGGCCGAGGGCAGCAGGGCTACGGCGTGGGGCTTCATGTTCCCAGGGATACGCACGTGCTGAGCGGTCGAGTTCGCAAGTACCGAAGGGAGCTTGCCGCCGCCCCAGCCTTGAATGAAATCGAAGGCGCCGGCTTTGGCGATCTTGTTCGTGAAAAGTTCGATCGCGGGCGGAAGGTCGTTCGCATGATCGCGTTCGGCTTCGGCGTTGAGCTTGGCGGCCGTCGTCGCGAACACCTCTTGACGGCGCAGTGTCAGCGCGCCGACCAGGGCGCGGACGTCCCGCAGGCGAATCGACGGGCGACCGGGGAACGTGAGCCGGGGCTCCTTCCAGATGACGGTATCGCCCGCGAAGCCATCGCCAGCGTCGTGGGCGGCGAGATAAAGTTTGATCTGGTTGCCTTGTTTCGGAGCGGGTAGCTTGATCCGGAACTCCTGACGGGAAGCGATGGGGGAGACTGGCTCCATCCACGCTTTGGGCCCGTCGAGTTTTCCGATGTGGCCGACACTGCTGAACTTCCAAAGCGTCTGTTGCCATTGCTCGATCTCATCGGCAAGGGCGGTGACGTCGGTGCGGCGTTGGAGCGGCCTTAATAGCGGCGATTGCGTGGGGCTGGAGAGCGCCTTGGCGAGGGTGGCGACATACCGGGGGCTGAGGTGGTTCCGATCGCTCGGTGGGCCGTTGCGAATGGCAAGTGACGCGGTGAGATAGCGTTTCAGCGGCAGTGTGCCGCCGCGGTCCTTGTCGAGCGCCATGCCTTGCTGGGTGACCGTATCTTTGCCGCCGGCTTCGGTGAACTGTTGATAGAACTCACGGATTTCGGTAAGCGTTTCGTTGGTCCAATCGCGGGGCGAAGCGAAGGGCGAGAAGCGGATGCCGTCCGGCAGAAGCACGGCATGAGTGGCGATGCGCTTCGCAGCGTCGAGATACTTCGAGACGAGCGCCGGGGACATGGCAAGCGAGTTCCCTGTGTTCGTAAAGCCTTCGCCCGCGGCCCCGTCGGCCGGGAACTCTTTGGCGGGGTCCAAGGTCGGAACGCCGGTAAGGTCGCGGATCGTGAAGGTGTATTCGGCGTTATTAAGGCGGCGGAGGACGACCGGCCCGGGGTCTCCGGCGCTCGCCTGAGCGGCTTGGGCGAGCGCGCCACGAACCCAGCTGAGCAGGCGCGTTCGCTCGGCCGGCGTAAGCTGGACCATGCCTTTGGGCGGCATCTCGCCGAGAGTAACCTGTTCGATGACGGACTGCCAAACCTTCGGGTGCTTCAGAACTTCGGGCTTGGACGTGAAGCGTTCGAGATCGAGGTCGCCGGTGTGCTTGGCCGTGGAGTGGCAGCCGAGACAATATTTTCGGACTAGGGCAAGTTCGGCTTGCCCTGGCAGGCAGGAGAGCAGGAGCATCAGGGCGAGCCGAAGGAAAACCATGTCGACTGCCATTCTACACGCAGATTAAAAGCCGATCTTCAAAGCCAACTGGAACTGCCGTTGGGCCCCGAAGTCGCCGCTGGAAACAGCGCCCGTGATCGTGCCGAAAGCTGGGCTAGCTGCGTTGCCGATGGGTAGTAGGAACGTCGCGCGATTGGCCAGGTTGAACGCCTCCACGCGGAACTGGGCCGAGATGCGTTCGGTGATGTTGACCTTACGGAACAGACCCGCGTCGACGTTGATCGCGGTGGCGCCGCGCATGGTGGTGCGGCCCACGTTGCCGAACGTGTTGATCGCGTTGATCTGCCAGGCGGGCGTATCGCCAGCTTGGCAGTTGCGGCGGGTTCCGTTAGCGAGCAGAGTGCATGGGTTGAACCAGCGGTCGGGGCCGGGGTTGGTGACACGCCAATCGCCGATGGCGTTCGGACGATCGGCCCCACCATCGGTGTTGCTCTCGTCGCGGCCAGAGGTGATCGTGAACGGACGCCCGGCCATGGCGGTGAAAATACCGGTGGTCTGCCAACCAGAAAGCACAGCCTTTAGGAAGCGGTTACCGCCAGCCACTTTATCGAATGGCAGGGAGTAGACGGCAGAAAGGACTAGGCGATGGGGCGAGTGGAACGTAGACACGCCCCGTTCAGCGGCCAGGCTGCGAGCATTCTGCGCGAACGCCGGGGCCGCGGCATCGTCGGTGGCAACCCCAGGCGTGTAGTCGATCGACTTGGACCAGGCATAGCTCGCGAGCAGGCTCAGACCAGCGTCGAAGCGGCGTTCCAAACGCGTCGCCAGCGAGTTGAAGTTGGAATTGGCGCCTGAGGTGATGAAGCCTCCCGAGATGCCTCCCCAGCCCGGATAAGGGCGGCGGCTGTTGACCGTACCGGCGCCGGGGATGGCCTGATTAATATTCAGCCCGACGGGCAGTTTGTGGCCGCCCGAGCCCATGTAGGTCACGTCGAGGACGACGTTGCGCAGAAGTTCGCGCTGTACTCCGAAACT
>CANNLB010000161.1 GCA_947505565.1 Acidobacteriota bacterium
GGGTACTCGCTCTCGCTGCCCTGGATTCGCTTCGAAACCAACTGGAACTTCGTTAATAACTGGACGAAAACGATGGGCAAGCACACGATCAAGTTCGGCGTGGACTACCGTTTCAACCGCGACGGGTTGCTGCAGACGCAGGTTTACTCGCTGCGCGGCCAGTATCGTTTCCGCTCCGGCCAGACCGGGCGCAACGGCGATTCGAGCCAGGGCTTCGCGAATGCTTACGCGGCCTTCCTGCTCGATCAACCGAACGACTACGGGCGGGACTTGCTTTCGGCCTTCCCGGAATACGTCCAGTTTCCGCTGTTTTCGTATGTACAGGACAAGTGGCAGGTATCGAAGAAGTTGACGGTCGACATCGGCGTTCGTCACGAACTCTATCCGCCGGCAACGCCGCGGCAGAAGGGCGGCTTCTCCAACTACGACATCGACACGAACTCGTTGATCGTGGCGGGCGTCGGGAACAACCCGAGTAACTTGGGTCGGAAGAATTATAAGACTAACTTCGCCCCCCGCTTTGGCCTTAGCTATCGGCTGGACGAGAAGACCGTGATCCGTTCGGGCTACGGGATGAGCTTCATTCCGTACGCGAACAACGCCTACGCGTATAACTTCCCGGTGCGGCAGAACAACGCGTTCAACTCCGCCAACTCGTTTGTGCCCGCCGGCCGGATGGCGGATGGTCTTCCGGCTCCGCTGCCGTTCAACGTTCCGGCTGACGGCATCATCCGCAACGCTCCGAACCAAAACTACGATGTGATTCCGCTCGACTATCGGGAAGGATACATCCAAAGCTGGAACCTGGCGGTACAGCGCGCGTTGCCGGGCAAGTTTACGCTGGACGTCGCCTACGTTGGCAACAAAGGCACTCGCATTCCGACCGTCTTCAACGCCAATCCGGGGTTAATCCTCGGGGCTGGCCGCGATGGCCGCCCACTGTGGTCGAAGTTCCGTCGGGATACCGACACCAACTTCAGCTTCATCGGCACGTCGAACTCCTACAATTCGCTGCAGGTGAAGTTCGATCGCCGCTTCTCGGGCGGCTTCTCGATGACGACGGCTTACACGTGGTCAAAGGCGATCGACATCGCCAACGACAACGGCGGATTCTCGTACTACATCAACCCGGGCCGGTCGCGTTCGGCGTCCGACTTTGACCGGCGGCATATGTTCAATCAGAGCTACATTTGGGAGCTTCCGTTCGGCAAGGGCAAGAAGTTTGTGACCTCCGGCCCGGCGAGCCATCTGCTCGGTGGTTGGCAGGTGACCAGCCTGTTTACCTTGATGACCGGTGCCGCGCTGAACATTTCGGCGCCGGGTGCGACATTGAACGCGCCGGGAAATTCGAACAACCCCAACTACGTGGGGACGGGCGGATTGCCGGTGTCTGGGGCGGTCAATTTCCGCTCGACGGGAAGGAATCAACCCACCTGGTTTGATCCGAACGTGTTTGCGGCCCCGGCGCCCAACGCGTTTGGGAACGTCGGGCGCAACGCCTTCAAGGGCCCGGGCTTTGCCAACGTTGACCTATCGTTGTTCCGCCGCTTCGTGCTGACGGAACGGTTCAAGATGGAGTTCCGCGTGGAGAGCTACAACTTCACGAACACGCCGCAGTATCCGAACCCGGACGGCGGGTTTGGCAACGCGACGTTCGGCCAAATCACGAGCGCCTCGATTGGGAGCTCGGCAGACGGGGGTAGTCGGCAGATCCAGATGGGGCTGCGGCTGCAGTTCTAATACAGCAGCGTCGCATGCTCGCTTCCACAGGGGACGATCAGATCGTCCCCTCAATCACAGAAAGTCTCCTGTTCCGCAAAGCCCCCGCCGCTCGGGGGCTTTTGCCGTTTCTACAGAAGCCGGTATCGCCGCTGCGCCAACGGCTGCAGGACTATTGCGCGGGGTGGCGGCAAAGCGAACTCCGGCGCTACGGCAGATGGCCGAGAGTTTGGCACCCCGGAGACGACACAACTGTATACAGTGGCGTCGGATACGCCGGCGGCTTCGGCGAGCCCGCGCTATCTGGAAGAGCGGGGGGCCAACGACCGTGGAGTTGCTCGCCACCCGGAACACGGCGGTGTTTGTTGGCCCGGGCACTTCAGCGTAGTGAGCTGAGTTGATCGCAAACGCAGGTTTCCACTTCCGGCCGCGGACGAGCGTGCTGTACAGCCGGAATCCGCTGACTGGTGCAGTGTGGCGTTCGCGCGGCTTCCGCGTCGGACGGAGATTACGCATTGCTTCGATTCGCTACGAGCGGCACGGAGATCGGTTTCTGCGGTTGCAGGCGGTGCTATTTCGGGCAGTAGCCGTATCTCGTTGATCAGCGTACGTAACAGGGCAATTACATATCCCTAGAAACTCCCCGCGCAGTGGGATATGCTCAATGCTGACGAGGCGACTAGATTCCATGCGACGATTTCTCCTTCTTCTTTTTGTGCCTGTCCTTTGCGCGGACGAACCGTCTCTAATCGACCGCCATATCTTCGCCAAGGCCCAGGCGGAACGGATCCCAGTGGCTGCGCTATCGTCGGATCCCGAGTTTCTGCGGCGCGTTTATCTCGACGTGACGGGCCGGTTGCCGGACCCGGCCGTCGCCCGCAAGTTTCTGGCGGACTCGAGCCCGGACAAGAGGGCGAAAGCCATCGAAGCGCTTTTTCCGGTTTTGCCCGTGAGCGGGATGCGGTCCGTGGACCAGGCACCGTTTTTGGACCGGTGGACCTATTTCTTCAGCGACCTATTCCGGAACGGTCAACTGTTACAGGAAGGGATCAATAGTTTCTACGACTACATCTACAAGTCGCTGACGCTGAACGTCCCGTACGATGAGTTCGTTCGCGACATGATCACCGCGTCGACGGTATCGACATGGTCAGACGGAGCAGCGAATTTTATTGCTCGCAGCCACGTGTTCGAAGGCGATGGCTACCAGATGAACCACGAGGACACGGCGGACGAGATTGCGATCAACACGACCAAGTTGTTTCTCGGAGTAAATCTGGAATGCATTTCCTGCCACGATGGGGCCAACCATTTGGAAAAAGTGAACCTTTGGCTGGCGGGGCGAAAGCGGGCGGAGATGTTTCGGCA
Source organism: Acidobacteriota bacterium (assembly GCA_947505565.1). Classification (GTDB taxonomy): domain Bacteria; phylum Acidobacteriota; class Terriglobia; order Bryobacterales; family Bryobacteraceae. The sequence goes on from CANNLB010000161.1 coordinate 3,088, forward strand.
GGCGAGCTTTTTCGGCAAGACGTTCGTGGATCCGGCGTACGGCCGGTTTCCCCATTTTTTCGTGAAGGACACCCGAGCGGGGTATGACCTGTCGACGCGGAGTTCGCTGCGGCCTCCGCGGAACAAAAAGGCTGACGTGACGCCGACGTTTCTGCTGACCGGGGAGCACCCGTTGCCAGGGGAGAATCTGCGGCAGTCCTACGCGCGGCAACTTACCGCGCATCCGCAATTCGCGCGGGCGACGGTGAACCTGTTTTGGGCGGAGTTGATGGGTCAGGGAATCGTGGAATCGCCGTTCGATTTCGATTTGGCGCGGCAGGACCCGCAGAACCCGCCGCCGGCTCCGTGGACGGTGCAGCCGTCGCATCCGGAGCTACTCGAAGAGTTGGCGGCGGACTTCCGCGCCCACAATTTCGACTTTCGGCGGTTGCTAAAACAGATTGTATCGAGCCGGGCTTATCAGCTTTCGGCGCACGCTCCGTCGGCGTGGAAGAGCACATACGATTCGTCGTTTGCGCGGCGGTTGACGCGGCGGATGTCCGCCGAGCAGACGTGGGACGCGGTGGCGCAGGTGGGCGGGTTGACGCAGTCGTACAAGGTGACTTACTCCGATAAGAAGGCCGCGAGCGTGATGCAAGCCCGTTCGCCGCAGGACATCGAGAAGACGGACAAGGCGACGTTTACGGCGCTGCAGGCGTTTGGCCAATGCGATCGATACGCGATTCAGGCGAGCTTGAAGCCTACGATGACGCAATCGGCGATCCTGATGAACGATCGGGTGATTCGGGATCGGGTGAAAGTCGCCAAGGGGAGCCGACTGGAGACGCTGCTGCGGGCGGAGCCGGGGCGGCCGAATGGCGAGGTGGTCGATGAACTTTACCTTGCCGCGCTGTCTCGTTTCCCGACCGCCAAGGAGCGGGAGATGGGCGTCGAGGTGCTGCGCGAATACCGGGAACAGGGTGCCGAAGACCTGATCTGGGTGCTGTTGAACCGTCTTGATTTCCTTTTCTACTAACACCATGACGACCTTCCCTCGCCTCCATCGCCGTGAACTGTTGAAGCTCGGGGCCCTGTCGGTGGCCGGGTTTGACCTGCTGCCGTTCGCGCGGCCATCGAACGTTCAGGCGCAGTCTCGCGTTTCTGCTCGTGGTAACGCCAAGTCGGTGATCTTTCTGAATCTGCAGGGGGGTCCTTCACAAATGGACCTTTTTGACGTGAAGATGGGCAAATGGGCGCCGGAGAATCGCGACGTGCGGATGACGCCGCAGGGTTTCCAGTTTCCCTATGGACTGATGCCGAAGATGGCGTCGCGCCTGGGTGATTTGGCGGTGGTGCGGTCGACACAGGCGTGGGAGACGGTGCATTCCCGGGGCCAGTATTATTTGCAGACGGGTCATGCGGTGAGCCCGGCGCGGATCAAAGAGGCACCGTCGTTGGGCTCGGTGATCGCCTACGAGGCGTTTCAGAAGCGGCGGGCGACGGACTTTTTGCCGCCGTTTGTGTCGATGAATTACGAGCCGTCGACGATGTACGGGCCGCTGCAGGGCGAAGGGTGTCTGCCGGCGGACTGCTCTCCGTTGACGCTCGATTTGAAAGATCGGAATCTTCCGTTTGTGGTGGACGCAAAGGACCGGGCGAGATTCGACCGGCGCTGGGCGATGCTGAACCAGATGGACACGTCGCGGCAGACGCTGAACGACAGTTCGCCGCAGGGCATGCGCCAGTTCGATAGCTTTGGCCGGGCCGTGCACAAAATGATGACGAACCCGGGGATTTCGAAAGTGCTGGAGATCACGCCGGAGGAGCACCAGGCGTATGGCGCTTCGCCGTTTGGGGACGCTTGTTTGATTGCGCGGAACATGGTGGCGGCCGACGGGGGGGCGAAGTTTCTGCTGGTAACGCAGCCGGGCTGGGACCATCATGGGGCGATCTACGGCAAGGAGGGCAAGGGCGGTTTGTATAAGAACGCGGCCGATCTCGATGCGGCCTACGCGGCGCTGCTGCTGGATCTTCGGCGGCTGAAGTTACTCGATTCGACGCTGGTGGTTTGCATGGGCGAATTCGGACGGACTCCGGGGGAATTGACGCCTCTGGCCGGGCGGGAGCACTACGCGGACACGATGTTTTCCATCTTTGCGGGGGCCGGGGTGAAGGGGGGGCGCGTGCTGGGAGCGACGGACGCCGAAGGCGCGCATATCACCGACTTCGGGTGGTCGGCCAACCGGCCGGTGTATATCGAAGACGTCTGTGCGACTGTTTATAGTGCACTGGGGATCGACTGGTCGAAACGGATTACGAACACGCCTTCCGGTCGGGATTTCCTTTACGTGGACCCCGCGGCGGGGACGAAAAGTATCAATTTCCGAGAGGTCGGGGAGTTGTATACGTAGGGCCTGCGGCTGGAACAATTGATGGGCCAGATCCGGGGGGTGTCGGGGTGTCGGTGTCACAGCGGTCCACCCAAGGGAGCATGGCAGCGTAGTTCTTCTTGCTCCGTTCGGGGCTGTTGTTGGTGTGGTTGACGCGCCGGCATACATTCGAATGGATGAAAGAGCCCCGCATGGTCCCGGCGATGGTTACGAGAACTCGGACGAGTCGATCGGCCAAACCGAGCATGTAGATGGGCGCGAACCCGCAGATGCGGACGAAGACCATATCGAGGGGATGGGCGCGCGAATTGGCGAACCAACCCACCTCTTCCGCGCTGTGATGAATGGCGTGAAAGCCCCAAAGGAAGAGGTTTTCGTGGGACCAGCGCCGCCGACGACATGGAAAGCAAGCCGTAGGGCGCCAACGTGTGGTTGAAGCTAGCTCCGACCAAGTGGTGCAGGGCGAGAAGGGTCAAAGGCCGGACCAGAAGCAGTTTGGGGGCCAGGCCGCCGAGAAAGTAGTAGACCAGATCCGTCCCGAACGATGTCCGAAAGAGCCTTCTGGGATGCAACACCCGCGCTTTTTCGAGCGGGACAAAGACGATGAGCAAAAAGGCGAGCCACCTACAGAACAGTGAAGAGCCCATCTGGAGAGGGTCCGTCAGAAGGCGGCCAGGGCGGGGAGGCCGAGTCCGATCAAAGCGAAACTCGTAGGCTCGGGGACGGCGACGGCTCCATGACTCGCGTTCGACATCAAGTTAGTGAGCCGATCCGGACTGGTGCCCAAAGTAACTTTCCAGCGTTCGGTCGTCGCGCCGCAAAAATCGTTTTGCTGGGCGGCGGCTTGGCAAAACCGAATATTGTGGCGCTCGCCGGGAGTTAATCCGTAACGGTTTGCGTAAATGGCCCCGAATAGTTGTCGGCTCCGTCGATCGCGACAAAGTGACCGCCCTCGGGGCTTGGACCGGGATCGGCCTAAAACTGGAGGCCCCCGCCGAAGGCGCTGCCGCAAAGGTTATTCGCCGCTCCGGCCCAGGTGAGACAGTTCAAGATCTTGTTCCCACCCGCCCCTACGGTGGTCCAACTTGGCAGAATGGTGGTGGTTTTGATCGAA
>CANNLB010000162.1 GCA_947505565.1 Acidobacteriota bacterium
TTTCGTTAGCGTGAACGATCTCTCGGTCGGCCGCAACCCGAAGGAAGTGCTCCGCGTTCTCGACGCTCTCCAGACCGACGAACTCTGCCCCTGCAACTGGGAGAAGGGCGAGTCCACCCTCGGCAAATAGTCTCCATTTTTATCACCGGGGCGGGCCAACCAAGCCCGCCCTTTTTATCAGGAAATCAATATGAACCTCGAACATTTGATGGATACTGTGCCGGCGTATGCCAAGGACTTGAAGCTCAACCTGAGCAACGTTTTGGCGCAACCGGAATTGACGCCGCAACAAGCCTGGGGCACAGCGCTTTCCTGCGCCATCGCGGCGCGCAACCCGCGGCTATTGGCTGCCATCGCCGCGCAGGCTGCGCTGACGATTCCCCCCGAAGCCGTCGAAGCCGCCAAAGCCGCCGCCGCCATTATGGGCATGAACAACGTCTTCTACCGTTTCCACCATCTGACCACCAACGAAAAATACGCGACTATGCCGGCCCGCCTACGCATGAACGTCCTGCGCACGCACGGCATCGCTCATGTTGATTTTGAGCTTTTCTGTCTCGCTGTATCGGCCATCAACGCTTGCGACAAGTGCGTCGACTCGCATGAAAAGGTGGTTCGCGAGAAGGGCTTGGCCGAAGAGAACGTCCTGGCCGCGGTGCGCATTGCTTCGGTGATTCACGCCCTAGCCAGTGTGTTCGACGCCGAAGCCGCGCTCGCCTCGGCGTAGTGTAGTAAACTTCAGACGGGTGAAGAGCCTGTATCTCTTCACTACTTCCCAGCTTGTGAAACGAGGTCCCCCGTGCGGATCATCACGTTCCTGATATTCGCTCTCGTCGGCCCAACCGTTGGTGCTTCTTCGGTTACGTCCGAAGCCCCGGTGGCTCTCATCTTCGATTCCGCAACTCCGCTTCCCGGAGAGGTTGCGACCGCCCTTCATCAAGAGGTAGAGAGTATATTTCGGGAGACAGGCTACTCGTTTCACTGGGTGAACCGAAGCGAAATGAAGGCTGGCGATTCCTTTCCCGACTTGATCGTGATTCGAATCAAGTCCACCTGTGGCGAAATCGATGTCCGGCCCCCGGCGGTTTCCAAGCGGCACGCGGCCTTGGCTTGGGCCCATGTCTCGGAAGGCGACATGTTGCCCTTCATCGAAATCGATTGCGCTCGACTGGGCCGTATGCTCCGCGCCGCCGGGTTTGGGGATTCGGCGCTGTCGCAGCGTCAAGTGATGGGGAAAGCCCTCGGCAGGGTGCTGGCCCATGAGCTGTATCATGTGCTCACAGGCAACACCCAACATGCCCACTCGGGCGTCGCGCAACCCGCCCTGTCTCCTGCCCATCTCACCACTTCGACGCTGACCTTCACCGCTCGCGAGCTTTCACTGTTGACGCGACGCAGCTATGCCGCCCGTCAAACCCAGCAGTCCGCTCCAACGCTGAGCGAGGAACCGGTATTTGAGTCAGGCCGCTAGCCTACTTTGTTTTCTGGGGCCAACCGACGTTCTTGAACGCCCAAGCCTTTCCGATCCACGCTTTCATCTCAGCGCGCAACTGGGTCTCGAAGCCCTTGTCGAACTCGGCCTTGGTCACCCACATCCGCACCTGCGCCTGCTGCCCGGCAACTTTGCTCGGCCCGATGTAGACGCAGCCCAACTCCTTCTTCCCGTCCATCGTCATCACGGCGTAATTGAACGCTTTGCGCGCCTTGATCATGGCGGCTTCGCCTTCCAGGTCCTTGATCGCATCCGCCATCGTCACGTTCTTGTGCGGCCATGTGCCGTCCGTAAACGTCTTCTGCAGGTGGTCGATCGAGGACATATAAGCTTCGTAGTCCTGCTTCACAATCTCGGGTCCTAAGGGCACGAGCTTGTAAGTTGTGGTCTTGAAGGGCGGCGGTACGACGAAATCAGCTCCGACGAACTGAGCCATTAAGCCACCAGCGAAGAGAAAGGCGAGAGAAAGTCTAAACATTACTCTCAGCATAACCTGCCTACTGGCCGTACTTCTCGCGGCGGATCTTCAGCGCTTCGGGCCTCCACTCCTGAAATTGGCGAATCCGTGTCGCGTTCGATGGATGGGTTGAAGTGAACTCCGCCAGTCCTCTGCCACCGTCGGCCCCATTCGTTCCCGAAGCTTCGGTGCCTCGGTCGGATCAAAGCACGCCCGCGCCGAATAGATCAGCCCCATGTAGTCCGCCTCCGACTCATGATCCCGGGAGAACGGTCGCATAATTCCATACTGCGTGCCCATGCCCAACGCCCCCATTACCGCCATCCGCGACCGGTCATCCATATCGCTCACCGCCACCCCGGCCGCCATCGTCCCAATCTGCATCAGCTTCTGTCACGCCATCCGTTCGGCTCCATGCCGCGCGATCGCGTGGGCGATCTCATGGCCCATAATCACAGCCAATCCATCCGCGTTTTTCGCCACCGGCAGGCTGCCCGAATACACCGCCACCTTCCCTCCGGGCAGACAGAACGCGTTCACCGGCTGATCCGAAATCAGATTGTTTTCCCACTGAAACCCTGGGTCTTCGGCCATCACACTGATCTTCTGTCCGATCTCCCGAACCAGCTCTGCCGCTTGTCCATCGCGGGCCACCCGCGACTCCTGTATCACCTGCCGATAGCTCTGCAACCCGAGCGGCGCTTCCTGCTCTTGCGACCCGTTAACGGTACTGTCTGCCGATTCGAGAGATAAAAATAGCTCAGGTCGAGGGCGGCCGAGATGATCGGCAGTACCTTTACATCGCCGCCGGGGCGTCTCCCTTGCGGTCCCATACTTACCTCTGTAAAAATTTCGCGGCCAACCCCAGAACATCGTCGGCGATCGAGCCGTCATTGTTCGAATCGAGCATACCGAACATTCCGCCCTGCGACGAGTTCTGCTGCTTGCTCATTCCGCTCATCACCATCGTTGCCACCACGGGCAACATTTGCTTCAGAATATCGGCGCCGATCCCTGTGTTGGCCGAAGCCCGGCTCGCCACCGAACGGCTGACTTCCTTGCTGCCGAAAAGCTGGCCCAGGATATTGTTGCCGGCATCGGTTGTCTCCGGAGCGTGAATCGCGTCCGCGCTATCCAAAAACTGGTCGGTATTGCCGGTGTCCCTGCCGAACATACCCAACAGGCCTTCGAGGCCACCAGATTGCACGTTTTGTTGCATGCCGCCCATCAGCGCCGGCACTAGGTGTTCAAGGGCCGAAGCCGTCTGCCCATCATCTAGGCCAAAACGCTGCGAAAGTTGTTGCACCGCGCCGCCTTGGGCGCTCATAATCATTCGCAGAAGGTCCATGACGCTACCCTACACGCATCCCGACTCTTTTGCCAAAAAAATCGTAACAATTGCTTAAGGAAGTTTAGTTGAAATTCTTCGCTGTTTGCCGTGGGTAGAATCGCCGGTCAAAATTCGCCAGCGAGGGGCGAGTCAGCGTACTTGGCCCCGAAGTCGGCCGTGGAAATGACGGGCGGTAGAAAGCGAAAAAAACCAAAACCAGGTTTTCACTCTCTTCCCACCGCCCTTGGAAATCGCCCAAAGGCCCGATTTCCACATTCCCACCGCCGCGACGGCGATGCTGCCGCTTCCCTGTTCAATCCCGAACAGGAACACCGCACACTCCGAGCTCCCTAGATTCCAGCCGGCCCCGCAACTCAAACCGTCGAACACTGCCGCTCCGCTCTATCCGGCCTTACCCACACCAAACAGCGAGGAGGCGAATAATCCTGTATGGGACAACACTGGGTATTGCATGGGTGCCAAACGCCTGTTACCTTGAGAGCACCTTGGGCGTATTACATTTAGATTTCTTGACGAGTCATAGCCAGTCGTCAACATGCATTGCTTCGCTCGAACAAGAGCCGCTGAGTTACGGTGGTCTCGAAGAACAAATTGCCTACACTACGGGTGCGTTGAACCGTCACGGCTATGGCCGCGGCGACCGGGTCGTGCTGGTGCTTCCGAACGGCCCGCACCTTGCGGTAGCTTTTCTGGGGATTTCGGCAGGCGCGGAGTGCGCTCCCCTCAACCCCGCCTACTCCGCGCAGGAATTTGCTTTTTTTTTGGAAGACCTTGCGGCCTCGGTTCTGGTGACCCAACCCGGCTTCTGCCCCGCGGCCGAGACAGCCGCCCGTCGGTTAGGCATTCCCCTGATGGGGCTGCATCCCTACGGCGATAGAAGCGGTCTTTACACGCTCGAAGGAGAATCTTCTGGTCAACCGTCGGGTAGAGCCGGTTTCTCGGAGCCCGGGGATGTGGCGCTGCTGCTGCACTCCTCCGGCACGACCGCCCGTCCGAAGCTGATTCCGCTCACCCATCAAAATCTCACCGCGTCGGCGCGTCAGATTCACGCAACTCTGGCGCTGTCGCCCGCGGACCACAGCGTAAACCTAATGCCGTTGTTCCATGTCCATGGTCTAGTTGGCGCGCTGCTCTCGACGCTCTCCGCTGGCGGTTCCATTTGTTGTACCACCGGGTTCAACGCCCTCCGCTTTTACCGCTGGCTCGATCAGGTGCAACCAACCTGGTACACGGCGGTGCCCACCATGCATCAGGCAATTCTCGCCCGCGCCCCGCAGATCGGGTTCCACCACCGGCTTCGCTTCATTCGTTCCAGTTCAGCGCACCTCCATACGGGTGTTTGGGATGAGTTGGAGAATTTATTTGGCTGCCCTGCGCTGAATAGCTACGGCATGACCGAGGGGGCGCATCAGATCGCCAGTAATCCGCTACCGCCCGGTCGGCGCAAGCGCGGCACCGTGGGCCCGGATACCGGGCTCGCTTTGTGCATTCTAGACGCCGCGGGCAACCCCCTGCCGGCTGGCGAAACCGGAGAGGTTGCCCTGCGCGGAAAGACGATTACCGCGGGGTATCTGTCTCCGCAGTCGGCTAACGAGACGGCATTTTCGAATGGTTGGCTGCGCACGGGCGATCTGGGCGTGCAGGACGAAGACGGCTATCTGTCTCTCACCGGCCGGTTAAAGGAGATCATCAACTGCGGCGGGGAAAAAGTATCGCCAGCCGAAATTGACGCCGTTCTGCTGGACCATCCGTCCGTCGATATGGCTCTAACGTTTCCTCTCAAGTGCGCGATGCTGGGCGAGAAGATCGCGGCGGTGGTTGTGGTGAAAATGGGTTGCGCCGTGGCCGAAGCGGAGCTGAAGTCGCACGTTGGCGAGCGCCTGGCCCGCTTTAAGGTGCCCCGACAGATCGTTTTTCGGGACGAAATCCCGAAAGGACCGACCGGCAAAATGCAGAGAATCGGCATGGCCGCGCGGCTCGGACTGGAGTAATCGAGTCTAGCGGCGTTCCGCCGCCCGCCGCAGCGCTTTCCGGTGAGGTACCGCGATCGCTCCTGTCACGTGCTCCCGCTCGGCCACCGAGCGGATCACGGTGGCCCCCAGGCTCACGCGCGCGCCCGCGCCCACGACGAGATCATTCGAAATGGTGGCCCCAGGACCGATCCACGCACCGTCCCCGACCGTGACGTTGCCATTGATCACCGCGCCATGTCCGATGAAAGCGCAGGCACCGATGGTGACATGGTGAGATACGAAGGCTTGGTTTCCAATGCGGGCTTGCGGACCAATGCGCGTTGCCGTGTGGAACACGCCGCGCGCCACCACCGCGTTGGCCATCACCAAGGCCCCTTCGCCGATGGACACCGTTCCGGCGTGAATCATCTCGACGAGCTCGCCGCCCACCCGTGTGGTCTGAAAACCGCGGGCGCCAATGACCGCGCCAGCCTCGATCACGGCACCCGCCGCAATTACCGAACCTTCAAGAATAGCGGCATTTGGCCCAATCGTGGCGCCCGGACCAATCCGCACATCGGATGCGGCTACGAACGCCTGAGGATGAACGTCGGCCCCCACGTTCACCTCCGTGGCAAAGGGATCGCCGTAGAAGCAAGTGTTTGCAGCGAGGTAATTGTGCAGCTTTGTAAAATCGAGGCGCGGGGCATCGCTCGTGGCCAGGCCCAAATGCCCAGGTACCCGCTGGGCCAGTTCGGGGGTTGTGAGCACGGCCCCAATCCGTTCCTGCTCCAGGAGAGCCGGAAGGTAGCGGGCATCTTCGAGAAACACGAGCATGCCGGGCCGGGTATCGGTTACAAAACCGAGCTCTGCCAGCGGGGCGTTGCGCAGGACGGTGAACGGCACAAACAGGGCGGCGCGGTGGAGATCGAACGTTGCTTTCCCATTTTCGGTGACTTCAATGGAGATCCGTTCCACCAACGGCTCCGCTGTGGTGTCCATCCAGAAGTGTCCTTCCTGAACCAGTGTTAGCTCCACTTCGTAGCGGCCGGGGTGCGCGGGCGCAACAATCGTCATCCCCTGCCGATGCACCGCGCCGGGCGCAACGCATTGCGTCAGCCGCGTGCGATCACCTTCGAACTCTCCCCCGCGCCAATGGGAGGCAAACAACACCGGGTACGGTGGACCGCTCCAAAGGCGTTCGCGCGAATGGTTTTCGAGCGTTACCGTGATCGTCATTGACTCACGGCAAGCCATCGATAGCGGGGGCCGATGCGCGCGTAGGCGTAATAACCCGGTC
>CANNLB010000163.1 GCA_947505565.1 Acidobacteriota bacterium
TGTCATCATCACGAAAGAAGCCCCGAATTATCGGGTGGAATAGCGGCGGGAACTTTTTGGCAACCATGGCGTCAAATTGTGCAGTAGACTTTGGATTCACGGAAAGGACGTCGGTTATGGCAGACTCCATCATCGGGTTCGGCTACGAAGACGCGGCGCTTCCGTCCCGGCCCGCCGACTGTTACGAGGAAGATTCCCAGCTCATTACTGAGCTGAAGGCTAACCAGGAGAGCGCCTATGAAGTGCTCCTGGCCCGGTTTCAACAACCGGTTTACAGTCTTGTCTACCGTTTGCTCGCTGACCCCGCCGACGCCTCGGACGCTGTGCAGGAAGTGTTCCTCAAGATTTTCCGGAACATCGAAGCGTTTCGCGGGCAGAGCAGTTTGAAGACTTGGGTCTATCGGATCGCTTTAAACGAAGCTTACAACCATCGCCGTTGGTTTGGCCGCCACCGCAAGCGGGAAGTAGGGCTCGAAACCGACGAAGAGGGCGCTCGCAGCTGGATCGACTCGATCTCCGACCCTGCGCGCGACCCCTATGAACTTGCGCTCCACGAAGAGCGGCATCAACTCATTGAAGACGGGCTGCGCAATATCAACGCGGACTTCCGCGCCGCTGTGATCCTTCGGGATCTTGAAGAACTGAGCTACGAGGAAATTGCGGAGGTCACGCAAGTTTCCCTCGGCACCGTTAAATCACGCATTTTACGAGGGCGCGAGGCTCTTCGCCGCGTCCTTCTTACCGACGCCGAACAACGTTCCACGCAGAGTAACTTGGGCTGGATGCAGGAGACCGTGAAATGAAGAGCAGGAATCAAAAAGAGATTCAGAAGGAGTGTAATGCCACCCAGACTCACACTACCGAATACCTCGATCGGACCTGCACCGAAGCCAACGCCCGTGAAATTGCCCGCCACTTAAACACGTGTCCCGATTGTATGTCTCAACTCGGGGAAAGGGTACACCTCCGGCGGACCGTTCACGCCCTGCCGCAGCGCTCGGTGCCGGTCAATCTCGCCGTTTCGCTCCGCGTTGCGGCGTCCAAACACTACGCTCAGCGCGCCGCCCGCCTCCGCTGGAGCGATCGGCTTTTCCTCTGGAATGCTAACATCTGGCGACCTATCGCTCTGCCGATGTGTGGTGGCTTAGCCACGGCGTTTGTCCTCTTTGCCGTCCTCCTGCCCACCTTGGCACCCCCGGTCCTTGCCCACGACGACCCCCCGCCGTCGTGGTATCAAGGCGCAGAACTCAGTGACATCGGCCCCTTCGGCCTACGGACGGACCATATCACGCTCGATCTCATCCTGGACGAGCATGGCCGAATGGTCGACTACTCCGTCCCGGATTCCGAAACCGCTCTCCTCCAAGATGTAAAGCTCCGCCGCAACCTCGAAAACAACCTGTTGTTCATGCGGTTCAAGCCCGCCGAGTTCTTCGGCCAACGCACCTCCGGCAAGTTGCGGATCACCATTCGCCGCAGCCAAGTGGAAGTCAAGGGTTAGTTGGGACAGAAACTCGGCCAGCACTTTCTGCAAAGCGAACCCATGGTCGCGCGCATCGCCGCCGCCATTTCTCGGTCGCAACCGCGGCAGATCATCGAAGTCGGCCCCGGCAAAGGCGCGCTCACCCACCATCTGCTCGCCACCGGCGCCGAAGTTATCGCCATCGAAATCGATCCCGCTATGGTCGCCGTTCTGCGCGAGCGCTTCCCCGAACACCCCTGCCTAACTATCGTCGAAGCCGACGTGCTCGGTGTCGACCTCGGCCAATGGGGTCCCGCCGTGCTCGCCGGTAACTTGCCTTACTACATCACCTCCCCGATTCTTGAACGGATTTTTCGTGCCCGCGCCGCGCTGCAAGAAGCCGTCCTCCTCGTCCAGAAGGAAGTCGCCGAACGCATCACGGCCTCGCCTAACTCCCGCGACTACGGCTATCTCACGGTCTCCTCGCAAACCTACAGCTGCCCCGAATTTCTGTTCCAGGTCAAACCCGGCATGTTCCGACCGCCTCCCAAAGTCGACAGCGCCGTCATCCGGCTTACCCTGCGACCCGACGCTCCCGACGCCGAAGCCTTCCTTCAATTTGCCGCCCGCTGCTTCGCGCAAAAACGAAAAACGCTCCGCAATAATCTAGCGCCTTTCTACGGCCACGACCTCATCGACGCGCTACCCGAAGCCGGCCTCCGCGCCGAACAACTCAGCGTCGCCGCTATGCGCGAGCTTTACACCCGCGTAATCGCGTAGAATCGGCGGATGTACGTTTCCCGTCTCCGCCTCGCGACCGCCGCCATCTTCATGCAGGTGCTGCTTGGCGTTATCTACTCCTGGTCCGTCTTCCGGGGCCCCCTCGCCCAACTCCACGGCTGGACGCGCGCCGAAACGATCGCGCCCTATCGGTACTCGCTCCTGGCCTTCGCCGCCGCTATGATCATCGGCGGCCTCTGGCAGGACCGCAAAGGTCCCCGCGTCGTCGCCACCGCCGGCGGCCTCCTCCTCGGCCTCGGTTGTCTGCTCGCCGCCTTCCTCGGCGATACGCTCAACGGCCTAATCTTCTCTTACGGCATTGTCGCCGCTTTCGGCGTCGGCTTCGCCTATGTCACCCCGATCGCCACCTGCATCAAATGGTTCCCCGATCAGCGCGGCCGCATCGTCGGGCTGGCCGTGATGGGCTTCGGCGTTGGCCCTCTGCTGTTTGGGCCGCTGCTCGAAATCCTCATCGGCAAAGATGCCACCCAATTCTCGACCACCATCCCGCGCACGTTTCTCATCTTAGCCGCTATCTTCTTTATCGGTGTCGTCGGTGCCGCGCAGCTCTATCAAGTACCTCCCAAGGGCTGGCTGCCTCCGGGCTGGACGCCGCCCGTTGGCCGCGCCGCCGCCGTCGAAGTCGCTCCCCGGCAGATGCTCGCGACCTGGCAGTTCTACGTCCTCTGGATGCTCTACTTCTTCGGCACGGCCGTCGGGCTCACCGCCATCGGGGAAGCTACGCCCCTTCTTCAGGAAATGGCCAAGTCCACCGCCGTTTTGTCCGCTGGTGCAGCCCTCGGCGTCATGAGCATCTGCAATGGCCTTGGGCGCCTGGCTTGGGGCAGCGTCTCGGACCGCTTCGGTCGCAAGCCCGCCATCCTCCTCATGTGCGCCGTTTCCGTCCTCGCCTGTCTTGGCTTCCTGCGCACCGCCGGCAGCTTCGGTATCCTCCTCTCCGGCCTCTGCCTCGCCGCCTTTGCCTACGGCGGCTATCTCGCCCTCATGCCTTCGCTCACCGCCGATTATTTCGGCCCGAAAAACGTCGGCGCCAACTATGGACTCGTATTTTCGGCTTGGGGCCTCTGCGGTTTTCTTGTTCCTGGCTACTTCGCCGGTATCATGGACCGCGCCCGTGTCGCCGGAAACCTCGCTCTCGGCTACGACGAGGTCTATTGGAAGCTGGCCCTCATTGCCACCATCGGCGCCGCAGTCGCCGCCCTCCTCCGCCCGCCTCGGCACATAAGATAACAAATGCGTTAATGTTTCATGTATTGATGTTTGTTATCCTGGTATTACAATCTTCCGGGTTATCTCCTACTACATGAAAGCTAAAATTTGGATTGCTGCTGCGCTATTTGCGTGCCTCCAGCTGCCGACCTTGGCCCAGACCGTTGCGGGTTTCGGTGGTCTCTCAGGCGTTGTCCGCGATACTTCGGGTGCCGTTGTCCCCGGGGCCGACGTCTTGGTCGCTAACGAATCGAAGGGCATTCGCCGCCCGCTCACGACCAACGAGGCCGGTGTCTTCACCGCCCCCGCCTTGGTTCCCGCGTCTGGCTACTCCGTCAAGGTCACTAAAACCGGCTTCTCCCCGTACGAAGCCAAGGGCCTCGAGATCCAGATCGGCCAAAGCGTCAACCTTAACGTCGCGCTCAACGTCGCCAGCGCCGCCACGCAAGTCGAGGTTCGCGAGGCCGCGCCGCTCGTCGAATCCACGAAAACCGGCGTCTCCCAGGTCGTCGGCTCCGAACAGATCCAGTCTCTCCCCATCAACGGTCGCCGCGTCGATAGCTTCGTGCTGCTCACCCCGGCCGTCGTCCAGGACGGCACGTTCGGTCTCGTCTCCTTCCGCGGTATCGCCGGCGGCAACGCCTTCCTCACCGATGGCAACGACACGACCAACCAGTTCTACAACGAAAACGCCGGCCGTACCCGCATCAGCTCCCAGATCTCCCAGGACGCCGTTCAGGAGTTCCAGGTGCTCTCGAACGGTTACTCCGCCGAGTTCGGCCGCGCCAACGGTGGCGTCATTAACACCGTCACCCGCTCCGGCGGCAACGACGTCCACGGCACCGCCTACTGGTTCTTCCGCAACCAGGACTTCAACGCCCGCGACCGCTACGCCAACATCAACCCGGACGAGAAGCGCCAGCAGTTCGGCGGCTCCGTCGGCGGCGCGATTAAGAAAGATAAACTCTTCTACTTCACCAACGCCGAACTCACCCGCCGCAACTTCCCCCTCATCAACCGGCTCATCAACCCCCAGTTGTTCGACGGCTCCGGTAACTTCATCGGCGCCTGCAACGCTCCCGCCGCCGCTTGCACCTCCGCCCGGTCCATTTTCGCCCGCCAGTTCCAAACGCTTGAACGCACGGCCGACTCCGAACTCGGCTTCGCCAAAATCGACTGGCGCCCCAGTGACCGTCATAGCTTCAGCTTCTCCGGCAACTACCTCCGCTGGGTCTCGCCCAACGGCATCCAAACCCAGGCCGTTCTCACGAACGGTAACGGCATCGGCAATAACGCCAACTCCACCGTCCGCACCCGGTACGGTCGTGCCAGTTGGACCGCCATCCCGACCAACTCCATCGTCAACGAAGTCCGCTTTGGCTGGTTTAAGGATCGGCTGTTCGACGACGTGAACCCGGCCCTGATCCCGGCCAGCACCGGCCGCCTCGGCCTCACCGTCCAGGGCCAAGCCAATCTCGGCACCGCCGTCGACTACCCCCGCCTGAACCCCTCCGAGCAGCGCTTCCAGTTCGCCGACACCCTGAACTGGACCTCCGGCAAGCACTCCTGGAAATTCGGTGCCGATATCGCGATGACGCAGGACTATCTCAACATCCTCCGCAACCAGTTCGGCAGCTACTCCTACGGCACCTTCACCGATTTTGCCTACGATTTCTCTCGGGTTCAGAACCCCAATGGTCGCGCGATCGGTTACAACTGGCAGAGCTTCAGCCAAACCATCGGCAACCCCAAGCTCGACTTCACCACCCGGGACATCGCCTTCTTCTTCCAGGATCAGTTCCGCGCCACGAAGAAACTCACGATTAACTTCGGCGTTCGTTGGGATTACTCCCAGCTCCCCCAGCCCACCCAAATCAATCCGCTCTATCCCCAAACCGGCGTGATCAACTCGCCTAAGAGCAACTTCGCCCCCCGCATGGGTCTCGCCTACGCGCTGAACGAAAAAACCGTGATCCGCACCGGATACGGCGTCTTCGTCGCCCGCTACCAGGGAGCCCTCATCCAGAGCCTCTTTCTGAACAATGGCCTCTACCAACCCGCCGTGCTGCTCCAAAACGGCGCCGCCGCCGGGCCGTCGTTCCCGAACATCCTCCCTTCAAACGCCTCCGGTCTCCCCGGCGGCGCGGTCAGCCTGGTGATTGCCGATAAGGACCTTCGCAACGCCTACACCCAACAGTGGGACTTCGCCATCGAGCGTCAGTTGACGGCCAATCTCGGCCTCACCGTAAACTACCTCGGTAGCCGCGGAGCCGCTGTCTTTACGACGCGCGACCTCAACGTTGGCCCGTTCGGCGCCCCGGTCACCTACCGGATCTTTGACGCCGCCAACAACCAGACCGGCACTTACACGACCAACGCCTACTACACCGCCAACCGCGTCGACCCCCGTTTCCAGCGCATCACCCAGATCGAGAACGGTGGCAACACCTATTATCACGGCCTCGCCGTCCAAGTGAACAAGCGCATGGCGAAAGGCTTCCAGTCTTCGCTCGCCTATACCTGGTCCCACGCCATCGATACGGCCAATCAAGGCGGTGCCAATAACGCCACCTTCTTTGACACGATCCGCTCCACCTTCAACGGTGACTACTCGGCCGACAAGGGTTCCAGCCTCCTTGACCAACGCCACCGCGCCGTCTTCTCGTCCATTTGGGAGCCCACTTACGGCAAGAACTCGCTGAACAAATTCGTGAAATGGGCGGTCGCCAACTGGCAGCTTTCCCAGATCACGACCCTCGCCACCGGCCAACCGCAGACCACCACGATGCGCATCGCCGGTACCCCGTTCCCCGGTGCCGCGTTCAATACCTCACTCAACGGGCTCGGCGGCACCAACCGCGTGCCCTACCTCCCCTTCGCTAATATGCAACTCGATAACATCTACCGGGCCGATGTGCGTATCACGAAGACCCTGCCCTTCTCCGAGCGGGTTAAGGCCTACGCCAGCTTCGAAGCCTTCAATATCAGCAACACCCAGTACAACACCGGCATCCTCACCGAGGCGGCCAACTTCGGTGTCGTCAACGGCGTCGCCGGCATCCGCCCCAGCGTCGGGC
>CANNLB010000164.1 GCA_947505565.1 Acidobacteriota bacterium
GGGGAGGCAGGAACAGCTAGGGTAGAAAGGAAGGGGGACCGCAACAAACATCCATACGCGTCATGCGCAACATTACAGCGAGTGAGACTTCTCCTCGGGTTTGGTTGGCGGCGGCGAGAGGCATGAGCTAAGCATGTCATGCCTCTTGCAAAGCCGCCAACAAAATTACTACTCGGCTCGATTCAAAAAACTAATCCTCGTCATGCTGCGACGCCAGCGACGTCAGCACGTTCATGTCTTCGAGCGTCGTCACGTCGCCCGCCACCGTATTCGAAGTCACAATTTCGCGCAGCAAACGCCGCATGATTTTGCCACTCCGCGTCTTCGGCAGCGAGTCGGTAAACCGAATCTCTTCGGGCCGCGCGAACGCGCCGATCTCGTGCGCCACCCATTGGCGAAGTTCCAGGCCCAGCTTGTCGACGTCGGTGGCACTCTTCTTCAAAGTCACGAAACAGCAAACCGCCTGCCCCGTAATCTCGTGCGGTTTGCCGACGACAGCTGCTTCGGCCACCGCCGGATGCTTCACGAGCGCCGACTCAATCTCCATCGTGCTGAGCCGGTGACCGCTGACGTTCATCACGTCGTCCACTCGGCCGAGCACCCAGAAGTAGCCGTCTTTGTCCTTGCGCGCCGCGTCGCCGGTGAAGTAGTAGCCGGGGAAGCGGGACCAGTATTGATCCTGATACCGTTCCGGGTCGCCCCAGATCGTCCGCAACATGCTCGGCCACGGCTTCTTCAAAATCAAGAAGCCTTCGCGGCCGTCTTCCACCGGATGCCCGAGATTGTCGACGATCTCCGGGATGATACCCGGCATAGGCAAGGTGCCCGAGCCCGGCTTCAACGGCGTCGCGCCCGGCATCGGCGAGATGAGCATCGCGCCGGTTTCGGTCTGCCACCAGGTATCGACAATCGGGCAGCGGCTGCCGCCGATCACGCGATAATACCAATCCCAAGCGGCGGGATTAATGGGTTCACCGACCGAGCCGAGCAAGCGCAGCGACGTCAGATTGTGCCGCTCCGGCCAGTGATCGCCCTGGCGGATCAACGCGCGGATCGCCGTCGGCGAGGTGTAGAGGACCGAAATTTTGTACTTGTCGATCAGCCGCCACCAACGGTCAAACGCCGGGGTGTCCGGCGCGCCCTCGTACATGAAGGTCGTCGCGCCGACCGCCAACGGCCCGTAGACAACGTAGCTGTGCCCGGTCACCCAACCGACGTCCGCGGTGCACCAATACGTGTCGTGCTCCTTCAAATCGAGCACCCACTTGGTCGTCATCGCCGACTGCAGCAGGTAGCCGGCCGAAGTATGCAGAATGCCCTTCGGCTTGCCGGTCGTGCCGGAGGTGTACAGCACGAACAGGGGATGCTCGCTATCGAGCTCCACCGCCGCCACGTTCTCGTTGGCGGATTCATCAAGCACGTGCCACCAATGGTCGCGCCCGTTCTCCATTTTCACTTCCGAACCCGTCCGCTGATACACCACCGTATGGCGCACGGTGGGGCACTCGCGCAGCGCTTCATCGACGGCGTCCTTCAGTCGGATCTCCTTCCCCCGACGCCATCCGCCGTCGGTCGTGATCACGACGCTGGCGTCCAAATCCTGAATGCGCGCCTTCAGCGCTTCGGCCGAAAACCCCCCGAAAACCACCGAATGTGGAATGCCCAGCCGCGCACAGCCCAGCATTGCGATCGCCGCTTCGGGAATCATCGGCATGTAGATCACGGCGCGGTCGCCGGTCTTCATCCCGAGTTCCAGCAGCGAGCTCGCAAACCGCGTCACCAGTCGCTGCAGTTCGCGGTAGGTGATCGTCCGCTGGTCGCCCGGCTCGCCCTCGAAAATAATCGCCGCCTTGTTCCCGCGGCCGCCCATCGCATGACGGTCCACGCAGTTGTAGCAAACGTTTAGTTTGCCGCCCACGAACCATTTGGCGAACGGCGGATTCCAGTCAAGCGGCTTTTCGAAGCGTTGGAACCAGTCCAGTTCCTGCTCGGCCAGTTGGCCCCAGAACTCTTCTGTCGAATCCACTGAGCGCGCATACATCGCGCGATAAGCGTCCATGCCACTCACATTTGCCTGCCGGACAAACTCATCGGACGGCGGCACCAAGGTGGGTAGCGATACGGGTTTAGCGTCTTGCGTCATTCAGGCGATTCTATCAACCGCGATATCATGGTGTCTCGTTCCACTCTTATGTCAGCTCTCGAACCCATCCAACAACAAGCCCTCGTCGACCGCTTGATGTCCGCCTGTGGCGGCCAGTACTCGCCGGAAACTCGGCGCAAATTCTTCATCACCGGACCCCAATGGGCCGCCGCCTACGAAGGCAATTCGCTATTCCAGGACAAAACCAGGCCCACCATCGGCTTCGAGCGAATCATCGAAGAGTATTCGAAAATCGGCATTGGCTACTGGTGCACCCACGACACCGACGTCATCCCCACCACCGGTCTCGGACACGCGCAGCAGGATGAAATTGTCGGCCGCATCGGCGAGGTGCTGAAGCGGAACGACGTGAAGTGCTCGATGGTCACCACCGAGACCTTTCATAATCCGGTTTGGGCCGCCAGCTCCGCTCCGGAAGCATCCCAGATTCGCGACTACGCCGCCTGGCGGGTTTCGAACACTGTCAAGATCGGCCACGAACTCGGTGCTCAATTCGCCGTCTACTGGCCCGGCTCGCTCGGCTACTGGATCCAGGGCGCCATCGACGAAACCCAAACGCTGCAGTGGTACGCCGATACGCTCAACGCCGCCTGCGAAGCCGACATTGACCTCGCCAAGAAATTTGGCCGCCCTACGCTCAAGCACTGCATGGAGGCCAAGCCATTTGAGCCCGTCGCCGAAATTCTGCTACCCACGAGCGACGCGATGATGGCGTTCATCTTCTCCGGCAAGCTGAAGTATCCGGCGATGGTCGGCTTGAATCCGGAATATTTGCACGAGCGCATGTGGGGCACCGCCGTCCGCGCCGCCCTCGCCCGTATGCTATTTGCGAACAAACTCTGGCATTTCGACATCAACGACGGCTATTCGCTCAAGCACGACGTCGATATCGCCGTCGGCCTGATCAACCCCTTCGACTGGCTCAGCGTGCTCGTCCTGCTCCGCAGCCACGGCTTTAACGGCCCGTTCAATTTAGACTACAAGCCGCCCAGATCGACGAGCCAGCACGGCGTCTTTGCCGTCAGCTTCCCCACCGCCGTCGACCGCTTCATCGCCTTGTGGGAGATGGCCGGGGAGGTTCTCACCGACCCGATCATCAAGGAAGCCACCGAGGCGCTGAAGACCGCCGGACCGCGCGTCACCGACCCGCTCGACGCCGCCGGCATGTTCGCCAGCAACCGGGAGCTCTGGAGCCTCCATGAGCTCATCGGCCATCGACTCTTCCAAATCCTGATCGGCCAGAACAAGGGCCGTATCTTCTCCGTCTAACCCGCCTATGCCGGCGGCGCTCATCATCGCGTTGATCGCCGCCGCCGTTGGCGTCAGTGTGCCCTACAGCCTGCTGCGCTTCCGTCTTCGACTCCGCTTCCGCGACTCCGAAGAAGGTACCCCGTTCCTGCCCGACCGCGCCCTCTACGACCGCTGCCGTCGCCTCATCCCCACCGATCGGACCTTCCGCCGCTGGTGCGTCTTTTACTGGCTCATTTGGGTCGTCAACTTGATCTTCGTCGTCGCCGTCATCGCTGGCGCCCTCACGTTGGTTTACTTCCGTTGGCGCGCCTGAAGCGCGCAAGCCTTTTCATGGTCGGGCGACGACAAATTGCCCTCGCACTCCAACCGTCCCACGCCGCTCTTGTGCGACAGGACCGGGTTCCCCGCATCGTTTTGCAAGAACCAAAGGATGTGCTCGACGCGCGCCGCCAGCGCCGTCGCCTGGCCCGCCGTCGACCCGTTTTCGGTGTACCAGGCCAATAGCTGAATCCGCACCGGCCCATCGTCGGGGTTCGTCTTCAGCCGCTGCTCTAACCGCTGCAGCGGATTCGCCGACAGGTTCCGACCCTGCTCAAGCAGCCGATCCACTTCAGCCAACGTCATCACCGCAAAAAAGAGCATTCCCCACATGACTCTATTCTGACGTACAATCCGACATGCTCGCTCTGCTCCTACTATTTGCCGATCTCACGCTGCTGCACAACGATAAGCTCGAACTTTCGGTGCAAAACCCCGGTGGTGCGTTCACCAAACTCCGCCTCCTCGCCGACCGCGACCAGACCAACCCCATGTGGAAGGGCAACGGCAACTACGTCGGCCACTTCCTCTGCGTCGATGGCTTCGGCCCCACCTCTGCGCAGGAGCAAGCCGCCGGACTACCCGGCCACGGCGAAGCGGTTCGCCAATCGTGGATGCAAACTGCACCCGGCACCTTCGAAACCCGTCTGCCGCTGCTGCACGAAAAAGTAACCCGTCGCATTGAACTGCTTCCGGGGGAACAGGTGATTACCGTCGAAACCACCGTCGAAAACGAACTCGCCTTCGACCGTCCCATCAACTGGGCCGAGCACGCCACCATCGGCGCACCGTTCTTGACGCCAGGGAAGACCGTCGTCGACGCCTCCGTCGGCCGCTGCATGACCCGCCCCGACGCCAAGGGGGGCCCCAAGGCGACCATCGCCGTCGGCCGGGAGTTCACTTACCCAAACGTCCCGCTGCTCAAGGGCGGCACTCGTAGCCTCCGCGCCGTGCCCGCGGGCGCGGACTCGCTCGACCACATCGGCTGCACGATTGACCCACAGCGGACGCATGGCTTCGTCACCGCCATTCACCTGGAAAAACGGCTCGTCTTTGGCTACTACTTCCCGCGCGCCGATTACCCATGGCTCCAGGAATGGCTCAACTTTCCGGCCTCCGGCCAGCTTTCGCGCGGCCTCGAATTCGGCACCCAGCCGTTTGACGTTTCCCGTCGGGAAACGATCACGTTGAACAGGCTCTTCGATACCCCCACCTATCGCTGGCTGCCGGCCAAATCGAAAATCTCAGCGAAGTTTGTCATGTTCTACGCCGCCGTCCCGCCGGGCTTCGACAAGGTCGACGACGTCCGCCACGAGGCCGGCCAATTAGTGCTTTGGAACGAAGCCACCAACCAGACCGTCCGCCTAGCCGCTCAAAAAACGCCTTAGTCACTTCTCCCCCGGCGACTCGATCGCGGCGATCCGGCTCGCCACAGACGAATCGTCGAACATAAAGTTGCCTTCGATCGACAGGACCTGGACAAGTCGCTCCAGGGGCGCGGTCGCCACCTGCACCGCCCACCGAATGGTAGGTTTACCGCCTCGCCCGTCGATTGCAGCGTCCCGCTTAGTGTCCGCCCGCCGTGGCCACCGGAATCGCCGGTGCCTTCGCCGTCGGGCTGATGTTGATGAGCATTTGCTCCTTCCGGTAAATCAGCGTGGAGGTGTTGAAGCTGGCGATTTCAAAATCGTGCCCGTGCGTAATCGCATCGGTCGGGCAGGCTTCCACGCAAAACCCGCAAAAGATGCAGCGGCTGTAGTCGATGTTGTAGACGCTGGCGTAGCGCTCGCCACCGCTCATCCGCGTCTGCTCGGTGTTCTCCGCCGCCTCTATATAGATGCAGTTGGCCGGGCAGGCGGCGGCGCATAAAAAGCACGCCACGCACTTCTCCAGGCCCGCTTCGTCGCGCTGCAGCACATGCACGCCCCGGTACCGTTCCTGGAATTTCGCCGGAGCGTCCGGATAGTCCTCGGTCACCGTCGGAGACATCATCTCCTTCAAGGTCACCGTCATGCCCTTGGCGATTGCCGCCGCGGAACCCAAAATCTCGGAGATCGTCGTTGCCATCTCCTTCCAGGTTACCCTTCGGTCTTGTGCTGCTGCAAGAACGAAAGAATATCGAACTTCTTGATCTCGCGATCCGGGAAGAAACTATTCACCGCCGACTGCTCTTCATCGAAGACTTCGAACACCATTTCCAGCCGCGTTAGCACGATCAATTCGATACTTCTGCGGGATAGGTTTAACAGCTTCATCGAGCCGCCGGCGCGCCGCGCGGTTGAAAAACACATCACCAAGGCACCCAAGCCGGAGGAGTCGATATAGGTCACCCCTCCTAGATCCAGAATCAATTGGATCGATCCCGCGGCCACCAACTGGCTCAACCGCTCCCGCACCACGCCCGTCGATGCGCCGGCCACCAACTGACCCGTGCAATGTACGATTACAATCCCTTCTCGCTCTCTTTCTACAATCTGCATTATCCTCGCCTATCTTCAATAACCATCGCGGCCAAAGTCGGCGACTCCGCCGCAGAACTCGGACTCGTCGGCAGCAACACGCGAAACCTCGTGCCCTTGTTGAGTTCGCTCACCACCTCAATCTTGCCATGATGCGCACGAACGATCCAGGCGACAAAGCTTAAGCCCAAGCCGAGCCCCTTATCCGGGTCCCCGCCCGGCACTTTGTACAGCCGTTCAAAAATATGCGGCAAACTGGCCGCTGGAATTCCCTGCCCCGTATCAGAAACGCACAACTCCACGTGATCTCCAGACTCTGTCACCAGGGTACGCAGCGTCAGGTGCACGCGCCCGCC
>CANNLB010000165.1 GCA_947505565.1 Acidobacteriota bacterium
AGGCGTCGCCCCCACCGCCCAGTCGAACGGAGTGCTCAATGCCACTTCCCCATCCTGCCCAACCACCCGCCCCAACTCCACGAGCAACCCCAAAGGCGACTGCACGCAATCCAGCAAATTCAAACAAAACGCCCCACGGAATGCACCGGGGGCGAACGGCATCGCCGCCGCATCCGCGCACCAGAAACTGACATTATTGCGAGGTAATTCCGGCACCGCTTCGTCCACCGCATCGAACACTAAGCCCACCCGCCGCCGACTATAGCGCACCCGCCCCCGCCGTCGAACCCCCTCGGCGATGCGGAGCATAGAAAAGTTCAAATCCAGTCCTACCGTCAGCTCTCCCGTCGCCCGTGCTAGCTCCAAGGTGCCCCGACCGACCGAACACCCGACGTCAATCCAAGTCCCCGCCGGTGGCGCACTCAACATCTCCATTCCCGCTCGAATCAACGGCAAGTAACTCGGCTCCGCCCCGCCCCAATGCGCCTCCGCGTAGATCCCGTTGTTCCCACGGTCTCGATCAAAGCTCGACCCCGCCCCCGCTAAATCTCCGAGTATCGATTCGGCAAACGGTGTCAAATCCTCGCGTTGCATCACCTGCGATAACTGGCTCGCCGCCCAACTCGGCCCGTCCGTCACCACCACCGGAATGCCGTCTAAGATCGGATGCTCCCGCTGGCAAAGGAGGTTGCTACAGATCAGCACCCCCTCCCGAATGTCGCCGTCCTCCTCCAGCGCTACGTCGCCAATATACAAGACGCTGTCTTGGTCCCGAGCCAACCGGCAGTAAGGACACCTCGGCTGCAACTTCGCGAAATGCTGACGCAGCACCGGGAGCTATCCTCCCACAATGACGTCAGCCGAACACGGAGGGATAATCTTTCCCGTCGGACTCGGAATCGGTGCGACACACGACACGAAAGCAACCATATCGCCGAGCCGAGCCGCCGGCATCATCCCGATCATGACGGTTGCCGACCCCTTGGCGATAATTCCCGGACCTCCCGGTACGCACGAAGGCATCATGCAGGGCTTCGTCATACTCGTCACTACCGCCGCTTGCAAATTGTTAATCATCACCGTCGGCACGCACTTCAGGACGATGTCGATGGGAACCGGCGGGTGCGGGACCGGAGTCGGCACGGGCGCCGCTGGATGGATTGGCGCATGACAATGCGGACTGTCATGCATTACTTTGTCGGTCATTCGTGCGGCAGGAGGCATATTAGTTCAGATAAATCATCTCGCCTTTCACAATCACATCGCCATTGGCGTTGACACGAACATCCGCTACCCCACTCAACTGCATCCCCCCGTCCGAATGCACATCCACACTCTCGCTGGCGCGGACCTCAAAATTCTTGCACGAAACGTCGACTGTCTCCGCCGCCCGCAGCGACAGACGCACGCTCTCCATCTCTAACACCGGCCCGTCCGGAGTCATCTTGATCCGCAGCTCAAGCCGCCCCCCCGCTCCATGAATTTCCACCAGATCATGACCCTCTTCCGGCGTCACGGTCAGCGTCTTCGCGTTCTGCAGTGCAATCGTATGAGCGGCCATGAAACAAGAGATCCTCGGCGAAAAGGTTACCACGAATTCGCCTCCACTTCGACCCTCTCGCCCCAACGTACCAGCGGCACCACCGCCGGAGCTAATTTGTCGTCTTCCATTACTTGGTCCCAATCCAGCGCTCCACTTGCCGCCCACCACCCCGTCGCATGACGCACGAGATCAAACCCCGGTTCACCCCGCCATGCTCCGAACCCCTCACAGCCCCCCGTCAACCGAGGCCTCAAATTCCGTTCCATAAAATCTCTGACCCTCGGCAACTCGAGCAACGCGCGCGGCCCATATCCGACCAAGGAATGAACCGTCGCCGCCGCCGCCATCAACCCCTCTCCCGCGATGCCCGCACCGAAGCATCCCACCGTCGCCGCCGCCCGCAGAGGAGCCAACACCGCCGATAAGCACAGTCCATTCCAAGTCGCATCCACCTTCCATCGCGCCTCCCTCTCTTGCGCCAGAGCTTCGAAGGCAATCGCCGTCCCCGCTGCGCTTAGAACTCGCCCCGACTCCTCCCAATGCCGCGCCACCAAGCCGTCGGGCCACTGCTGCTGCCGCCGCGCATACTCTTCCACCATCGGCATCGCAATCATCACCGGCCAAGGCCCCACCTCCGGCCATGCCACCTCATAGCTACCCATCCGTTCCCGCCACTTCTCCTCCGCCGCCGCCATCGCAGGACCCGGGTCCTCCGGAATCGCCATCGGCACTCCGCTCTCGAACTGCCAGTACTTCGCGATCCATTCCCCCGGTGCCGAGGACGTCCACGGGAGTCGTGTGCGATACCGCGGCTGCGCCAACCAAGTGCCTTCGGCGAACAGCGGATCCCCTGCCCGCAACTCGTGCCAGTAGGCGGTCGCCTCCGCCCACGCCGCCGCCGTCTCCACGCACGCCGTCTTGGCAAGCAGTAGATTCTCAAACAACCGGCCGAACGCGGTCATCATATCGACCCCCTTCGCCCGTAGCGGCCCCGTTTCCGCCTTCACGGCCAGATGGTTCGTCAGCAACGAGTCATGGTCCTCCCCTTCCAACGCCCGCAGGTACTCGGTCCCCGACGCCGCCGCGCCCCACGGATCGTCATACCGTTTCGCCACGGCAACCTCATTCGCCGCCCGGTCCAACATCGCCGCCCGCGCCAACTCCAGCAAATCCCCACTCGCCGCCAAATACTCCTCCGCGCTCCCCGCCCGGCCCGCCAACACCATCTCCCGATCCAACGCCACTAACTGATGCCGGTTCAACTCCGGCTGCCGCAAACACCCCGCCCGTAACCGACAGATGTAGTGATCGTCTCCCAGTAACCCGCTCATACAGTAACCAGCATATCCGTGATCGCGTCAACTTCATCATTTCTCGCTTCCTCCGTGCGGCCGCGTGCCTCGCAGCACTCCTCCCCGTTTACGCCCAGCCTCCACGCAGATCTCCGGCATCGCCGCCTTTATCCATAACTTCAAAACGACTTCTCCCGCATGACCCCGCCCTCCATCGTTACCGGCGACCCAACCGTCGGCGCCACCTCTTTCGCCAAAACCTGCTCGGATTGCCACGCCAATCTCAACGGCGCCGCTACTCGCATCACCGACCCCAACCAGCTGCAGCAAACCTGACTCATGTCCGGTTGCAGCGGAGGCGGATCCCACGTCTCCCCGACGACCGTCGCCGTCACGACCGTCACCGGCAAGATGAACAGACGGCTCGTCCGCATCAACGATTTCTTCGTCTCTCTCGTCGACGGCGAAGGCACCCCGCTCACGTTCGTCCGCTCGGGCGACGTCCCCAAGGTCGAACTCAACGATCCGCTCATCGGTCACCGCAAGCTCCCGCCCACCTACTCCGACACCGACATCCACAACCTCACGGCCTTTCTCGTGACCCTGAAATGAGCAACCATCAAAGGCCCCCTCCTCTGCCTCTCTTTCGCCGGCGCCCTCTACGCCCAAGGCCTCGACCCGGTCCTGCTCACGAAGCCTCTAGCCAACGATTGGCCCAGCTGCAACGGCGACTACTCCGGCCAACGCTACAGCCGTGTCACGCAGATCAACCAGACCAACGTCAAGAATCTGGCTTATCTATAAAGCGGCCTATCCCCTCGGCGGGGGGCTGACCAGCCCGCGCACCGTGGCAGGAAACGTCCGCCTCTACTTCGATTGGGTCGCCGCGGTCAGCAACGACCGCTCTGCCCACATCGATTTTCCCGTTCGCTCCCCCCCAACGTCGGCCTCGTCACGCTCCTACCGGGCGCTCTAGCACGCGGCTATGCGGCATATTTCGCCGTCTACAGCCTACTGGTGCTCCTGTCGACCGGGGCCCCGTTCGCGCTCTCCGTAAGCTTCGCCCGCGCCCGTCCCGGTGCGGCAGGAGTTGTCGCCGCCGTCGGCGCGCTCATCAAACTTGTCCCGGCCCTCATCCTCGCGCTGCCCCTCCTTCGGTTCCGCCGCGAACCGCACGCAGCCCTTCGCTCCCTCGCCAGTTTTTCCATCACCCTCGCCGTCGGCATCGAGTTCGGTTCGCTCGGCGCCGGACTCCTCCGGCTCCTCGGCCAATTCGTTCTGTATTTCACCCGTGTCGACAGCTCAGGTGCCTGCCTGTGCATCGAAGTCCGTCACACTGGGGCACCCGCCATCGCCGCGGCCGCGCTGCCTATCCAAACCCTCGCCCGCCGAAGACAGCGAGACGAGGCCGGAAACGCGACTCTACTTCTCCTGGCCTACGTCCTGGCAGGGAAAGTACTCTCCCCGCGGTACCTCCTCCGGCTCGCCCCTTTTGTTGTGTTCCGACCCCACCACCGACGGCTGTTCCTCGCGGCCTGTTTGCTGACTATCGCGGTCTACCCCTTCGGCCTCGACAGCATCATCAAAAAAGCCGCCTGGCCCATCGTGGCTCTTTAATGTTCGTAACGCCATCCTCGTCGATTGCGTCTGACTGATCGTGAGCCCTACCTCCACCCGAGTAGACTGAGAACATGCCCCTTTTGGCGCTATTCTTCCTGTTCTGGCAAACCGACCCCGCCGCCCTCGGCATGAAGGCGCTCGAAGACCAGAAGTTCGACCAAGCCGTCAACCATTTCGCCGCCGCCCTCAAAACCGACCCCGAAGACCTCAGCGCCACTTTCCACTATGGCCTCGCCCTTAGCATGGTTAACCGCGACCCCGAAGCCATCGCCGCGTACGAAAAGGTGCTCACCAAACAAGCCGATCTCTTCGAAGCCCAACTCAACCTCGGCGTCCTCCTCCTCCGCTCCAAACGCCCCGCTGACGCCCTCGTCCTGCTGGAAAAAGCCCAAGCCCAGCAACCCAAACAGTTCCGCCCCAACTACTACCTCGGCGAAGCCCACCTCGATTCCAGCCACTGGGAATCGGCCGAAATCGCCCTCCAAGCCGCTCTCGCTGCTGACGCCAAGAGCGCCCCCGCCATGGCATCCCTCGCCAAGGCCATCGCCAAGCAAGGCCGGCTGAAGGAATCCGCTACCTGGTACCACAGCGCCGCGGCAGCCGATCCCAGCTTCAAAGAAGCCCTGCTCGAACTCGCCAGCTTCCACGAAGCCGCCGACCAGAAAACAGAAGCCACCGTCCTCTATCGTCTCTTCCCCGATAATGGCCCCGCCCGCGAGCGCCTCGGCGTACTCCTCATCGAACAGGGCCAAGCCGACGACGCCATCACCCAACTCGAAAAATCCGTCAAGGACTCTCCCTCCACCGCCAACCGCCTCGCCCTCGCCACCGCCTATCTCAAAGCCAAGCGAAACGCAAAAGCCACTCCCCTGCTCCAACAAGCCGCCGCCGCCGAACCGGGTAACGCCGAACTCCGCCTCACCCTCGGCCGCATCTATCGCGAGGATAAACGCCTCCCCGATTCCGCCCGCGAATTCCTCGCCGCCGCCCAAATCGACGCCAAACTCAAGCCTGCCTGGAGCGAACTCGGAGCGACACTTTTCCTGCTCGGCGATTATCCTCAAGCGCTGAAGGCCTTCGCGCGTCTGAAAGCTTTAGGAGAAGACCAAAACCCTTCCGTTCTCTACCTAGAGGCCCTTTGCTACGACCGCCAACAGTTGTATAAAGAAGCTCTGCCCGCTTACGCGAAATTCCTTGCCGCCGCCGCTGGCAAAATGCCCGAAGAGGAATTCAAGGGTCGGCAACGTCTTCGCATCGTTAAAAGGATGGTCGAAAAAAGATGAAGTGGCTCCTCCTCCTCACCGCTAGCATCCACCTCGCTTCGTCCGCCGATCTCAAGTCCGTGCAAACCGAACCGAACCTCGAACGCCGCAGCGAACGCGCCCTCGATTACGCGAGCGAAGTCCTCACAAACCTCCGAACCGACGTCGAAAGCAAAGATTGGAGTAAAGTCTCAGCCGAACTCGCCGACTTCCGCGCCGGCGTCGATCTCTGCGTCGAGTCCCTCAAATCCACCCGTAAAACTGCTCGCCGCAACCCCAAATACTTCAAGAAAGCCGAAGTCCGCCTCCGCGAACTCGGGCGTCGCCTCAAAGGCCTCCAACAGCTCCTCCACGTCGACGACCGCACCAAAATGGGGAACTTGATCGAATACGTCGACCAGGTCCAGGACGACCTCGTCAATCTAACTATGGGGGTCCGATGAAACTTCTCCTCGTTCTGCTCTGCGCCATCCTGCCCATCGCCGCCCAAAAAGACTTCCTGACCGGCGACGAGGTCGACCAGATCCGCCTCGTCCAGGAACCCAACGAACGGCTCAAACTCTACATGCTCTTCGCTAAGCAACGCGTCGATCAAATCGATAGCCTGCTCAAACGCGAAAAGCCCGGCCGCAGCGCCCTCCTCCACGACCTCCTCGACGATTTCACCAAAATCATCGAGGCCGCCGATACCGTCGCCGACGACGCCATCCGCCGGAAAATCGCTCTCGACGAGGGACTCATGGCGGTGATCAAATCCGAACGCGCCTTCGCCGATCGCCTCGGCAAGGTCAAAGCCGCCGCCCCGAAGGATCT
>CANNLB010000166.1 GCA_947505565.1 Acidobacteriota bacterium
AGGGTAAGGCCGCAAAATAACGAACATGAGTGCGGATCTTGCGGAGTTGGCTGAGCGCATCGGCTACCGGTTTCGTCAGCCAGAACTTTTGATTCGCGCCCTGACGCATAAGTCCCGTATTGCCGAGAAGTCCGAGCACGATCCCAACCGGGACAACGAACAGCTCGAATTTCTCGGCGATTCAATTCTTGGTTTCGCCGTGAGCGAAGCGCTCGTCTCGCGCTTCCCGAACTACCCGGAAGGGAAGCTTTCGAAGCTGAAGGCGTGGCTCGTGTCGGCGACGCATTTGTTGGTGATTGCCGAGTCCCTACGACTGGGGGAGTACCTCCTGCTTGGTCGAGGGGAGGAGATGAGCGGTGGTCGCGGCAAGCGGGCGCTGCTGGCGAATGCGGTCGAAGCGGTGATTGCCGCGCTCTATCTCGATGGCGGTATTCTGCCCGCCCGCGCGTTCGTCGAAGTCCATGTATTGGATTCGGCCGGTGACCTTGAAGAGGGGCTGCCTTCGGAACTGACCGACCACAAATCGGCGCTCCAGGAAAAGGCCCAGGCGCTTAAGTATCCGCCCCCGAAATACTCGACCGTGGCCGAGCGTGGCCCTGAGCATGCTAAGACGTTCACTGTAGAAATCCGGCTGGGCAAGGCGCTTAGTGCTCGAGCCGAGGGCATTTCGAAGAAAGAAGCCGGGCAACGGGCCGCGGAACTGCTGTTGGCGCAATTAGTAGGTTAAAACCCGCTCGGTAGTTGTCGATAACGCCAATAGTTATGTTTGTAATTATTGGCGCGCTCATCGTGGTTGGCTCCGTACTTGGAGGCTACCTTCTCTCTCACGGGAAACTACCGATCCTGTTTCAGCCCTTTGAATTGTTGATTATTCTAGGTGCCGCGGTCGGAACATTGCTGATTGGCAATCCTCTGACCGTCGTGATTGGAATCATCAAGGGTGCCCTCGGCACACTCAAGGGCAGTCCCTACCACAAGGCCTTTTACACCGAGCAGTTGAAGATGCTCAATGACGTGTTTACCTACGCCCGTAAGAACGGTCTGGTGAAGCTGGAAGCCGACGTCGAAGAGCCCGAGAAGAGCCAGCTCTTCAGCAAGTACAAGTCGCTGATGAGCAATCACCACGCCCTACACTTCATCTGCGATACGTTGCGGATGTCGATCAGCGGAGGGGTTGGCCACTTCGAAATAGATCAGATGATGGAACTCGACATGGAAGTCCATCACCACGAGGCGGATGAGCCGGTCCATGCTTTGAACTCGATGTCGGACGCGCTTCCGGGCTTGGGCATCGTCGCCGCGGTGCTGGGTATCGTGATCACGATGGGTTCGCTGGGCGGACCGCCGGAAGAGATCGGCCACCACGTGGCGGCCGCCCTAGTCGGCACGTTTCTCGGCATTTTGATGTGTTACGGATTCTTCGGGCCGCTGTCGGCGAATATGGGCAAAATCAATCAAGCGGAAAAGGAGTACTACAACTTTCTCCGCGTTGGCCTGATTAGTTTCGTGAAAGGTTTGGCTCCGATCCTGGCCACCGAGTTTGCGCGGCGGTCGATTCCGGCGCATTTCCGTCCCTCGTTCAAAGAAATGGAAAAGGCCGTTAAGGGAGGCGCATAGACATGGCCGAAGAGCAGCCTCCCATTTACATCATCAAGAAGATAGTCAAAAGCGGGGGCCATCACGGCGGAGCGTGGAAAGTGGCATACGCCGATTTCGTTACCGCGATGATGGCCTTTTTCATGGTGCTTTGGCTGCTGAGTTCGTCCGAAGAGGTGCAGAAATCGGTGGGCGGATACTTCCAGGACCCGGAAGGAAACGGAAAAATGATCGGCACCACGCAGTCCGGTGCCGGGGGTGAATCGATCAGCATTGCCGCCAACGACATGGACAAATTGAAGGACAAGCTAGAACAGGCAATGAGGGAGACCCCTCAATTCCAGAAGGTGAAAGAGCAAGTGAAGATGATCGTCACCGGCGAAGGGCTTCGGGTCGAACTTCTCGAAAGCGAGGTGGGCACGTTTTTTGAATCGGGCAGCCCCGCCCCGACCGAAAAGGCCACTCTACTGTTGGGCACTCTGGCGCAAGAGATTGGCAAGCTACCGAACAAAGTCTTTATCGAGGGGCACACCGATGCCAAACCCTTTACCGGCGATTATGGGAACTGGGAGCTGTCGTCGGATCGGGCCAATACCGCGCGTCGCGTGATGCAGATGTATGGAGTTCGACAGGACCAGGTTGCGCAGGTTCGCGGCTTCTCGGATCAGTCGCTGCGCGTGGCCGACAATCCGGCGGATCCCTCGAACCGTCGCATCTCGATCATCATCAAATATCTGGATGCGCCCCCGGCGAAGGAGAAGAAGGCGGACGACAAGAAAGACGGTGGCCATGGCGAGAACGGTAAGAAGGAAGACGAGCACAAGGCCGAAGAAATGAAGGGCGACAACGCGAAGCCGGAGCCGCTTAAGCCCGCCGCCGGACACTAAGTTCTACTTCGCTCCCGGTTCCTGTTGAGCGGACGCGGCGTTCAGGATGACGATGTCAACCCGACGATTCCGCGCCCGCCCTTCTTCCGTTTCGTTTTTCATTAAGGGCACCGTGTCGGCATATCCCATTACGGCCATTCGATCTCTGGCGACACCATAGCGCTCCTGCATCAGAGCCATAACGGAGATCGCTCTGGCCGCGGACAGGTCCCAATTGCTGCGGAAGCGGTCGTTCTGGATCGGGTTCGAATCGGTATGGCCTTCAAGGCGGATGGGGTTCGGGAGCTTTTGGATGCTCTTGGCAACCTTCTCGATGCTGGACAATGCCGTCTCGTAAACCCCATCGTCACCCGACGGAAAGAAGCCGGCTTGGCGCAGGCTGACGACAAGACCGCGCTGCGTCATTTGCACCTGCATCGAGCCATCGGAAACCTCTTTCTTCAACTCGATCATCAGGCGCTCCAGAGTAGGGCGAAGCTCGGCTTGGCTACCGCCGGGCCCTTTCCATTGGGCGTTCCCTTTTCCCTTGTCGTCGGGCGTTCCGCCGAGAATCCCGGCGATCTTGGCGACCAGATGGTCGTTTTCAAGGGCCCGCTTGATACTATCCGATACCTGCTGCTGGCGGCCCCTGTCGGCCTGGGAACTGGCGAACATCACGACGAAGAAAGCAAACAGAAGCGTGATGAAGTCGGCGTAGGAGACGAGCCACCGATCATGATTCTCCGGCTCGGGTTGGCCACGCCGCCGCGGATGCCTCATGCCGCCCTCTGGCGACTCGGTCGCGTCCCCGACTCGACCGGATCGACGTCCAAATACGTCTCCAGCTTGTCTTTGATCAGCTTCGGGTTCAACCCATCGACGATCGCAAGCACCCCTTCGACCATCATCTCTCTGGCTTCGCTATCCAGGCGCGCTCGGCCCTTGATCTTGTTTCCCGCCGGCAGAAACAGGAGATTCGCCAAGGCCACGCCGTAGACCGTGGCGACAAACGACACCGCAATTCCGTGCCCAACACGGTCGATGTCCGCCAAGTTCTTCATCACTTGAATCAACCCCATCACGGCTCCGATAATGCCTACGGTCGGCGCGTAGCTTCCCGCGCTTTCCCAGATTTTGGCTTCTTGCTCCGCCCTCGTCTCTCGCACGACGATGTCCAATTCCATAATCCGCCGCAGCTCGTTCGTGTCTACCCCATCCACTGCCATCTTGAGCGCTTTGAGCAAAAAGGGATCCTGGATGGAGTTGAACTCATCTTCGAGCGAGATTAACCCCATGCGACGAGCCTTGGTCGCTAGCGCGACAACCTCTTCGATAATGTCCGGCTTTGATCGAGGCGATTCGAAAATGACGTCCCGCAACCGAATCACTCCGCCCCGCAGCGTGCTCAGCGGGTAGTGGACCATTACCGCCCCCATTGTGCCGCCCAGGACAATCAGCAGCGCTGTATGTTGGGCGATATCCTGAAGCGAACCTCCTTCCATCAGGAGTCCTCCCAGAATCGCCAGCGCCGCCACCACTAAGCCGCCCAGGGTGGCTAAGTCCGGTCGCCGCCTCCTCTTGCTACCGGCCATGGCCTACCGGCAACAAGGGACTACACTGATTGACCCTTTGGCGGAATGCTACTACCCGATCTACGACCTCCGACGGTGTCTCTCGAACCACGAGCTTCTGACCGTTCGTCAAACGAACGATCGTATCCGGGATCGATTCAATCTGTTCGATCAAATCGTCATTGAGCATCATCGGTAAACCGTTGATGCGGGTCAGAGCAATCATGAGATGGGAGCCTTATAGCTCTTTTCGACCGCCACCCGGCCGACTTTAACCTATTTCAATAACTTTAAGACCGCTCTTAACTCGGCCCGCACCTCGTCCCAACTCTCCAGTGGAATCCCTTCTTCCATCGCAAACAGCGCGGCTTGCTTGCGAGGCTTCAATGCCGTTTTCTCCAGCACGATAGCCTTGCCCTTCAATCCCAGCGTCTTCTTCGCCCCTTCGATGGTATACCGCTTATCGTAAAGCAGGTGTTTGATCTCCAGGACCAATTCCACCTCTTTCCGAGGGTAGAGGCGCTGGTTCGTGCCACTCTTCTTCGGCCGCAGTTGGGTAAACTCAGTTTCCCAATAGCGCAATACATAAGCCTTCACCCCTGCCAACTTACTTACCTCGCCGATGCGAAAATAAAGCTTGTTGGGGATCTCCGGTTTATCGGGAAGGATGTCTCCCTCCGGACTCGCTTCTGGCCGTTTGCGCGCAGACACTTTGCTGTATTATGCACCGCTGGGCGGCACCAGCGCTACCATGGAATTTCAATGCAAGTTTTATCAGGAATCCATCCCGTCACCGAGGCGCTCCGCGCCGGTCAACCCGTCGAACGAATCCTCGTCGCCAAAGGTGCCGGCGGCCCCAAGGTCCAACTCATCATCGACCTCGCCAAACAGGCCAATGTCCCCGTGCGCTATGAGCCTCGGGAGGCTCTCGACCGCGCCAGCAAAGCCGCTTCCCACCAAGGCGTCGTCGCTTTCACCTCCGGCCAGCGTTACGCCCAGTTCGCGGAGCTTCCGGCCACCGCTCAACTTCTCGTCCTGCTCGACGGCATCGAAGATCCCCACAATCTGGGCGCCATCATCCGCTCGGCCCATGCCGCCGGTGCCGACGCGATCCTGCTGCCCGACCGCCGCGCCGCCCCTGTCACCGAAGTCGCTGCCAAGGCCGCGGCGGGCGCACTCGCCCATATGCCCATCGTCCGCATCGGCAACGTAGCCCAGACACTCGAAAAATTGAAGAAAGAAGGCTACTGGATCTACGGGCTCACCGAGCACGGGACCGAGCAATACGACCAGGTCCACTTCCATCTGCCGACGGTTCTGGTCGTTGGTGGAGAGGGCGCCGGGATTCATGAACTCGTCGCCCGCAACTGCGATTTACTCGTCAAGATCCCCATGTACGGCAAGATCGGCTCCCTCAACGTGAGTGTCGCTACCGGCATCGCGCTGTTTGAATGGCGACGCCGTGCAGCGACGACTCACTAGAGCGATACCATAGGAGTTCATGCGCCAACTTCTCGCGCTGTCTCTCGCGGTAGTTATACTACTCGCCCCACTCTCCGCAGCTACTCCGGTCCGCGCGCGCAAGGCCATGGTCGTCTCTCGCGAGATCCATGCCACCGACGCTGGCGTCGCTATCCTACAAACCGGCGGCAACGCAGTTGACGCCGCCGTCGCGGTAGGCCTCGCCCTTGCCGTCACCCACCCTTCGGCCGGCAACATCGGCGGCGGTGGCTTCATGCTCGTGCGCTTCGCCGATGGTCGCACAACGTTTATTGACTTCCGCGAACGCGCGCCCGAAAAGTCGTCGCGTGATATGTACCTCGACAACGACGGGAAACCCACTCGCGACTCCCTCCTCGGCTGGCGCGCCGCCGGCATCCCCGGCACCGTCCGCGGCTTCGAACTCGCCCACAAGAAGTACGGCAAAGCCAAATGGGCCGACCTCGTGGCTCCGTCCGTGAAACTTGCGAAGCTTGGTTTCCCGGTTGGCTACGGCCTCGCCAATACCCTCAAGAGCGCTAAGAACCTGGCGCAGTTTGCCGATTCCCGCCGCATCTTCCAACGTGACGGCAAGTTCTACGAACCCGGCGAACGGCTCACCCAGCCTGAGCTCGGGGCCGTCCTCGAACGGATTCAAATGGTGGGTCCCAAAGACTTCTACGAAGGCGAGACCGCTCGTAAAATGGTGGCGGCGATGGAGAAGGTTGGTGGCCTCTTTACTTTGAACGATCTCAAGAACTATGTCGCCGCCGAGCGCGCTCCCCTGTCGGGAACCTATCGAGGCTATGAGATCATTACCGCCCCGCCACCTAGTTCCGGCGGCATCGGAATCCTCCAAATGCTCGGCGTGCTCGAGAAAACGGACTACGCCGGCTACGGCGCCGGCTCAGCGCAAGCCATTCACTTCACCGCCGAAGCCATGCGCCGCTATTACGCCGATCGCTCAGAGTATCTCGGCGACCCGGATTTCTTCAAAGTGCCCACCAAGAAATTGCT
>CANNLB010000167.1 GCA_947505565.1 Acidobacteriota bacterium
TTCACGGTATGCCGCTGATCGAAGTCCCCCGGAAACTGAATCCCCAGCGCACCATCCCGCACCGTCGTCCTCCCATACCCATAACTCACCCAGCCCGACAACCGATTCGCCGACCGCCGCTGCAGCGTCACCTCCACGCCCCGCGCTGCAGCCCGTTGAGAATTCTGGAAAGCCAGGATAACCGGTGGATTGAAAATCGTGCCATTCGTCAACCGACGCGGCTCCTCGAACGGGCGAAAAATCTGGTCCCGATCCCACCGCCGATACGTCTCCACCCGTAACCGCGTCCGCTCTCCCCACATCTGCTCCAGAGCCACGGTCAAGTGCGTCGCTCGCTCCGGCAACAGACTCACCCCTTGCAAAAAGTTCGCAAACTGCACTGCCTGGCCCCAACTCGCCTGCACGCGCGTTGACTCCCGCAATTGATATGCCGCCCCCAACTGAGGCGACCAAGCCGTCTGTTCCATATGGTCCCAACGGCCCCCCGCCGTCATCCGCAACCGCCGCCACTGCAACGACTGTTGCCCATATCCTCCCGCGCGCCACCCCGTCCCCCGATACCGATCCCTCGTCAGCGCCAGCAGCGGACTCGGTTGATATCGCATTAAAGCTCCCTCATCCCGCAACCGCCGTACGGAACCGCCGAACTGCGCCCCTCGATAACTCGTATCCGTCCGCCCCACCCATTCCCCACCAAATCCTCGCCCGAGCGGCAATTGGTCCCGGTTTGTATTCTCTGATCGCTCCCGCAGATACGCCACCCGCTGCGTCGTCAACCACCGGCTAGTGGGTCGAAACTGCCAAGCCAAGTTGAGCAAAGTAGAACGGTAGGCGCTCTCCATCAACCCATTCACCCCCAGTCGAGCCCGCGCGCTCGTCCGGTCCAACCCCGAAAGTCCGTCGAAGAACCCTAAGCTAAGCGTCTGTCGATCGCTCGGCGACCAAGCCACTTTTCCCTGCGTATCAAAGAAATCAAAGGCTAAAGTCGGATCACTCGTCGCCCGCGAGAGCAAATATTGCAGGTAGCTCTTGCGCACCCCCACCAGCCACGACGCCGTCCCCTTCCGGTTCAGCGGACCCTCGGCGAGCGCCCCCGCCCCTGCCGCCCCCGCCGTCAACCGTACCGCCGGTCGCAGCCGGCTGCCTTCGCGTAACTGCACGTCCAACGCCGCCGCCGTCCGATCCGAAAATGGAGCCGGCGGGGCTCCGGAATGTAGCGTCATCGTCTCCACCAAATCCCCGTTGAAAATCGTCAGCGACCCGGCGCTCGGTTCGTTCTGCACCGTATGGAACGGGTTCCGCAATAGAATCCCATCCAGGTAGATTCCCACCCGCTGAAAGCTGGCTCCCCTTACCGAAAACTGCGCGACGAAGTCGTTATTCGACGCCACCCCCGGCAGGCTCTGCACCGCACGCAACGGATCGTCTGCCAGCACACTCGACAAATTCTTGATCTCCGCGCCCGTCAGCGACGCGTCGAATGGATCCACCGTCACGGTTAACTTCTCCCGTCGCGTCAAATTGTCCGGCGTCAACGCCACCGCCAAAGTGGCTATCCCTTCCACCACCACCCGCTCCGGTCGATACCCCACCAGCGTAATCTGAATCGTTTCGCCCGGCTCTGCCGTGATCTGAAATCGGCCATCCGCCCCACTCAGCGCCGTCCCAACCTTTGCTTCAAACCGCACATTAACCAAGGGCTCGCTCGAAACGGCGTCACGGACAATCCCGTCAACTAACGCCGAAGCCCACCAAAACGCCAAAAGCATCATCTAATTAACTCAGCGATAAGCGACCCGTGCTGTCCCCGAAGCTCTCGGTCTCAATTCCGGACTGGTTCAAAATGTCCACAAAAAGGTTCGTCACCGGCGTCTCCGCCTTCGCCGCGAAGTGCCGCCCCCCTTTCCGCCCGCCAGCATGTCCCGCCACCACCAACGGCAGATTGTGATTCGAATGCTGGTTCCCATCACTGATCGCTGCGGCATAAAGGATCGTTGAATGATCCAGCAAGTTCCCATCGCCGTCGCTCGTCGACTTCAACTTCTCCAGGAAATAGCCAAACAGTTCCACGTGATGGACATTGATCTTCGTGACTTTCTCGATGAAATCGGGCAGGTTCCGGTGGTGCGTCAGCGGATGATGCGGATCCGGCACCCCGATCTCCGGATACACCCGGACACTCCCCTCCCGACCCATCATCATCGTCGAAACCCGCGTCAAATCGGACTGAAACGCGATCGTCTGCAAATCGAACATCAACTTGACGTACTCAATGTAGGAGAACGGAATCCCCGATGGCTTTTCGCCGGTCGGTATTTCAGGATCGTTTTCGGCCTTCGCGATCCGCGTCTCCACCTCGCGAATCGCGGTTAGATACTCGTCCATCTTACGCCGATCGACCGAGCCCAGTGTCGAGACCAACGATTGCGTATCCTGGCGCGTCATGTCCAGAATGCTCTTTTTGTAGAGTGCCCGCCGCGCCCGCGTCGCCGCATCCAAGCTCGGGTCCACCGTCCCGAACAGCCGTTCGAATACCGACCGCGGATTCACTTCCACCGCCATCGGCGAGTCCGGATTCTTCCACGAAATCGAATTTGTGTAAGCGCAACTCGAACCGGTATCGCAATTCCCGATCATCCTCGAATCTTCGCAGCCTAACTGCAGCGACGGAACCCGTGTCTGTGGCGCAAAACGCACCGCCGCGATCTGGTCGAAGGTCGTTCCCGAATGGACATCCGCTCCGGCCGTATATTTCGGAATCGCGCCCGAAAGGAAGCTCCCCGAAGCCTTCGCGTGCCCGCCGCCTTTCGCCTTATTCGCCGCATGATTCGACAGCCCCGAGACGACTACTATGTCCTCCCGTAACCGTTCCAGTGGCTTCAAAATCCGCGTGAACTCAAAATCGCTTCCCGTCTGGGCCAACTGCCAATCTTTCATGATGATGCCATTCGGCACATACACAACGGCAATCCGACTCGCCGACTGAGCCCTGCCAGCGGGTGCCGCCAGCGCCGGACGCATCGCGTCCAACATTGGCAACCCGATCGCCGCCCCGACTCCGCGCAGCAACATTCGGCGCGACACATGTTTCCCGGTAAGAATCGTCATTCGGATTTTGCTCCTGTCGCTGCCGGCGTCTCCACCGCTCGACGCATCTGAAACGGCAAACTATTCACAATCTCTAAGACTAGCGCTGAAAACTGGTAGTTACGGGACGGCAGTTTCGACGCGATCGCCGCCAGCACGGGCTTATCATACCGCTCCAGACCCCGGCCCAGAGAATAGGTCAGTAACTTCTCGGTCATTCCTCGCACGAACGCTGCCCTGTCTTCGTTGAGCAGTGTTTTCAGCTCTGCCGGCCCTTGAAAGCTCTTCCCACTCGGTAGCACCCCGGACGCATCAATCGGAAAATCCCCATCCTTCGTCCGCCAACCGCCAACCGCGTCGAAGTTTTCGAGTCCAAATCCCAGCGGATCCATTCGAGCGTGGCAACTGGCGCACGTCGGGTTCTTGCGGTGGGCTTCCATTTGTTGTCGCAGCGAGGCCGACTTCCCCACGTGGGTATCGTCCAACGCCGGCACCGCCGGCGGCGGAGGAGGAGGCGGCGCGTTCAGCAAAGTTTCCATAATCCATTTCCCCCGCAGCACTGGTGATGTCCGCGTCGAATACGAAGAAATCGTCAGCATACTCCCCTGCGCCAGGATGCCGCCCCCGCGATTCATTTTCGACATATCGACCCGCCTAAACTCCGGCCCCGTCACTCCGGGTACCCCGTAGAAACGAGCCAAGCGTTCGTTCAGGTAACTGTGTTTGGCATCCAGAATATCCATCACGCTGCCGTCCTGCCGAACCAGATTCTCTAGGAACAGCTCCGTTTCTCGTCTCATCGAAGAGCGGAGACTCTCATCAAAATCCGGAAATTTTTCGATATCCGGCTTCATGACGTCAATGTTCCGATACTGCAACCATTGACCCGCGAAATTCTCGACCAGAGCCGCCGCCCTCGGGTCCCGCAGCATCCGCCGAACCTGTGCCGTCAACACCGCCGGTTGCCGCAGCGTGCCGTTATTGGCTGCCGCCGCCAGCGCCGCGTCCGGTGTGCTGCTCCACAAGAAGTACGAGATGCGCGACGCCAACTCGTGATGACTGACCGCCGCAAATGGCTGTTTCCCGCTGGGGCCCCGGTCGCGCTCGGTCCGAAACAGAAAATGCGGCGAGACGAGGACTCCCTGCAAGGCTGTGGCGATTCCTTCCGCATGGCTATCGCCCTGCTGCTTCGCTAGCGCATACAGCTTCAGAAACGGAGTCACCTCGGCCACCGTCACCGGCCGTCGAAATGCCTTCCGCGTGAAATTCGTCAAAATGGTTTGCGCGCAGGTCGGCGTTTGTGGCGCGCAAACAAACACCGCCTGCCGACTCGCCGCCGACGGACCCTCGGGCTGCGTAAACGGCCCACCGATATCAATCGACTCGTACCGGTTATCCACCCGCACTTCCACCCGGTCGAGCTTGATTTTCGTTCCGTACTTGCGCAGCAACTCCTCGTCCGCCGCCGTTAACTTACCCCGTGCCCCGGATAACTTCATGAAGTCTTTCCGCTGCGACGGCTCCGGACCGTTGTACTGCGGCGGTAAACCGTGGTAGTTCTTCAAATACGTCGCGCTCAGAAGATGCTCCCCCGCCGTCATCTTCACCCGAAGTTCCAGCACTTGGCCTTCCAGGTCGGTGCCGTCGTATTCAAAGGTCTGGACCAATTTGCTATCGATGTAAAACGCCGGAGTCACTGGCATCGTCTGATCCGGCCGGTGGCCATTCATTACCAGACGAAAGCTATATTCCCCGTCCACCGGAAAACGATGGAGAACGTGGAAGGCATGGTGCAACGATAAACCCGACTCGTCATAATGATGCAGGTCCTTCGGCAATACCGGAATCCTCACCGGAGCCGAATAGTGAACCGAAGCCGGCTTCAACTTCTCCGCTCCAAAAACCGCGGTACGAACCGCCCGCTCGGCCGCATACAAATACTTCTCCAGCAAAACCGGAGACAGCGAGAGCGCGTCGGCGATGTTGTCAAATCCAAACGCCGCCTCGTCGTTGGGGAAAGTTTCCGCCGGGTGAATATCCACCGCGAGCAAATCCCGAATGGTGTTGTTGTACTCGGTCTTGTTGAGTCTCCGCGCGGTGATTCGCCCCGGGTCCGGCTTCGCCACGCGATCCTGCCGCGCAAACTCAGTCTCCAAAACCAAAGCCACCGATTTCACCTCGGCCGCTGCCGGCTTCGGGAATCCTGGAGGTGGCATCTCACCCATCGTGATCTTGGCTACCACCCGCTCCCAGGTATCTCGTGCGGCGTCGAACGAGTGCGCCGTATCCAGATCCGCCAAGTTCACGTCGCCATTCGAAACCTTCTGGTTATGGCAGGCAACGCAATTCTTCCGCACGAACGAAAAAACGGGATCCGAGTCTAGCCCGAAAAGAGCGACCGATGCGAAGACCATCAACAGGGCGGTTCGAATCACGAAATAGCTTGCCTCATTAATAAAATATCACGTCTCGAAAATCGCTACAGCCCGAGCCGGTTGATCCCATCAAAGGCAGCCACCTTGTAGCACTCGGCCAAGGTTGGATAGTTGAACACAGTGTTAATGAAGTAGTCGATCGACCCGCCAAAGCTCAAAACCGCTTGTCCAATATGAATCAATTCACTGGCCCCCTCGCCCATAATGTGGACCCCGAGCAACTGCCTCGTGTCCTGGTGGAAGATCAGTTTCAGAATTCCACTGGTGTCGCCAATGATCTGTCCGCGGGCGATCTCCCGATACCGCGCCTTACCGATCTCGTAAGGGATGTTGGCCTGCGTCAACTCCTCCTCGCTCCGGCCCACCATCGAAATCTCGGGAATCGTATAGATGCCATACGGGAACAACGACGGAACGCTCGTCGCCGCAATCCCAAACGCATGACACGCCGCCAATCTCCCCTGCTCCATCGACGTTGACGCCAGACTCGGAAACCCAATCACATCGCCCACCGCATAGATGTTCGGCACGACCGTCTGATAGTGCTGATTCACTTGAATACGGCCCCGGTCATCGGATTGCAGTCCGGCACCCTCCAGGTTTAGCCGATCCGTATTACCGGTGCGCCCAACACTATAGAGCAACTTTTCGGTGACCACCTGCTTGCCGCTGCTCAGTTGAATTTTCACCCGCTTCCCATGCTCGTCATCTTCCATCTTTTCGATCCGCGAGACGTCTTCGCCCAACCGCAGCGTTACCCGGTTCTCCCGCATGTGATAAGCGAGCGAATCGGCAATCTCGTTATCCACAAAATCCAGCAGAATCGGTCGCTTATCGATCAGGGTCACCCGCACCCCCAGTGTCGAAAAAATCGTCGTGTACTCGGTCCCAATTGTAGCGCACCCGGTTCTCTGGACACATCTTTGTTTAGGCTGCGACGGCCTGCTGAAAGTAATCTCGCCTGGCTTGAGCCGGCGATCTGTACCCCAGTTTCT
>CANNLB010000168.1 GCA_947505565.1 Acidobacteriota bacterium
CGCCGCGAAGCCGCCGACCCAGCGCAGGAGCTCCCCCTGGTCGGCGTGGGCCGACATGGCATCCAACGTCTCGATGGCGGCTCGGACGGGGACGTCCCTGCCGAAGATCCGAAGCGTGCGTGCGCCCTCCCGGAGCGCTCGCCCGCGCGTGCCCTCCGCCTGGAAGCCGACCAGGAGCACGGTGGTGTGGGGATCGGAGAGCCGTGCCGATAGGTGGTGCAGGATGCGCCCGCCGGTGGCCATCCCGCTCGCCGCGATGATGATGAGTGGCCCCACCACGTCATTGAGTCGTTTCGACTCGGCCACCGTTCGAGCCAGAACGCACTGCTTGGCTCTGAGCAGGTGCCCCCCGGAGCCGACCCGGGACCGCAGCTCGGGATCGAGGTCGCCGAGATGCCTGGTGTAGGCACCCGTCACCTCGATTGCCATCGGACTATCCAGATAGACCGGCAGCGCCGGGATCCGCCCCTCCTGCTCCAGCTTGTCGAGCCACCAGAGCAGCTCCTGGGTGCGGCCCACGGCGAACGCCGGTATGAGGAGCGCTCCGCCGCGCGCGGCGGCCTCCCTGACGATCCGGGCCAGCTCGTCCTCGCCGTTCCCCGGATGCTCCCGATCGCCGTAGGTGGATTCGAGCAGTAGGACGTCGGCCTCGCGAACGAGCTCGGGATCGGGCAGGACGGGCCGGCCCCAGCGGCCGAGGTCGCCGGAGAACACCAGCCGGCGGGTTGCGCCGACCTGCAGATCCAGCTCGACCGTCGCGGCGCCGAGAATGTGGCCCGCGGGCCGGTAGGTCGTCGCCATGCCGTCGCAGGCGGAGAACGGCTCTCGCGTCGAACGCGCCTCCAGAAGACCCAGGGCGGCGGCCGGATTATCAACATCGGCTCCGGCTGCAACAAAGTCGCTTTTCCCCACCTCGTGAACTATACCGCCTCCAAAGGCGGTCTCGAACAGCTCACCAAAGTCGCCGCCGTCGAGCTCGGCAAATTCAACATCACCGTCAACTGCGTCGCCCCCGGCTCCATCGAAGTTGAACGCACCAAAGAAGAAGCCGGCGATTACGCCGGCACCTGGTCCAAACTCACACCCCTCGGCCGCATCGGTACCCCGCAAGACATCGGCCGCGCCGTCTACTTCTTCTCTAGCGATCTCGCCGACTTTGTCTCAGGGCAAACGCTTTATGTCGACGGCGGCCTTTTTGCCAAGCCCCACTGGCCTTACGACGTTTAGCTTCAACTTCTCCAACTCCTTTTCGCCCTCCGGCGTATTGAGCTCCCAATACTTCATCCGCTTGCTAGCGAGCATCACCGCCATAACCCCCTCGCTGCTGTTGTAGCGCACCACCCGATGAGGCGCCGCCTTCTCCACAAGGAAGGACCGCCAGCGCTTTCCCACCGCCATCTTGTACTCGTCAAAATCCGGCGCCACCTCCATTCGCGACAGTAAGGCCTCCTCCCACCGCGCCGGGCCCTCCTTGTACCGAGAAACCTGCAGGGCCAACATCATCGCCACCTTCTTTGTCTCCCCCGGTTTCATTACCGGCCGCGCCATCCCCCGCGCCCACAGCATCAACCCATCCTCGCTAATTCCCAACTCCGGGTATCGGACGAGCACCTCTTGGTCCCCCTCCCCGTCGAAATAGCTATGGCTCTCCACTCGAATCGCCGACTCATTAAACAGCGCCGACTTGAACAGATTCCCGCACCACTCCTGGCTCGACCAAGTCACCTTCGTCGGCGCTCCCGCCGGCTTCCCATTCACCGACCGCAAAGCCACAAACGCCGAAAGCTGCAAGTTGTAATCGTAAATCCCCGTCTGGAAATTCTCCACCAAATTCAACTTCATCACCGGGAACTCATCCTTCGCCGGCCTCACGCCCGGATCACTTTTCACCCGCAGCGAGTTCGAAAACGTCTCCGCTACCATGATCGCCACCGCGGTCCCTTTCCGCGGCACCCCATAGCGCGGATACGTCAGATCATAGCTCGTCAACTCCGCCTCCCCGTCCCCCCAGATCTTCCAAAACTCCGCATCGTACTTCGGCTCGTCCCCAGAAACCACGACCTTCGGCGTCTCCGTCGCCGGCGCGCAACCCACTAGCACCATCAGTAAACACAGCCAATATCTCATGAAGGATTCCTCAATTTCCAAAGCACCTGCCGTATCATTC
The DNA here is from genome assembly GCA_947505565.1 of Acidobacteriota bacterium. Lineage (GTDB taxonomy): Bacteria > Acidobacteriota > Terriglobia > Bryobacterales > Bryobacteraceae. The sequence goes on from CANNLB010000168.1 coordinate 2,168, forward strand.
CCTGCCACTGTATAGCATCCCGCGACGACAAATCCATCCGCCGCACGAGGCGCCGAAGCTTGAGATCCATAGACTCCACTACCCGTTCGTTTACATACCCGCTCAGGTCCAAAGCCTCGCGCACCAACCCTGTAAACCGGTCTACCACCTCGGTCGCCGCCAACTCCTGCCGCGCTGCCGGGGTCGCTTTCCATCGCCCTTCCCGGCTCAGCTCGTACAGCGTCACCGCCACCGCTTGACCCAAATTCATCGACCCATGTGGCTCCCGCGTTGGAATTCGCATCAGAAAATGGCAGTAGCTCATCTCGTCGTTCGTCAGACCAGACTTCTCTGAACCAAAAAGCAAAGCCGTCGGCCCGTTATGCTTCCGGATCCGCCTCGCGGCGTCTTCCAAGCGGTACAGCGGTAACTGCATCTCCCTGTTCCCCACCGACGACGTCCCCACCACGAGTGTCGTATCCCCCACCGCATCGGCGATTGAAGGATACTCCCGCGCCGCCTCCACCACCGACCCCGCATGAGTCGCCGACTTCACCTCGTCCACCGCCACCCGATAGGCATCCACCAATCGAAGGTCGGATAAGCCAAAATTACTCATCGCGCGCGCCGCGGCCCCGATATTGAGAGGATTGCGTGGACTGGCCAACACCACGCGATATAAAGCAGGATCCAAGCCCCCAGTGTAAACCGCCCCTGTGCGCCTGCGCCTCTTTCTTATCGCCCTCACCCCTCCGCTCAATCGCCCGTCGTCCTCAACCGAGCCTTCGACGGCACCGCCCCATGGGTAGCGACGGACTCAAACTACATCTCTCCGTCGCCAACGACCGCTAAATTGTCCCTCACCACAATGCGCTCGCCAACCTCAACCGAGCCAAAATCCCCGAGCCCGGCACGCGCCGCCGCAGTCCTCGTCCACGAGCTCAAATCTAGCCACCCCTTCGTTGTCGATACAGAACGACATACCGCTACCGGTCGTTCGCTCGACTTCCGCCGTCTTCTACCCCGCGACACTTCGCGGCATCGCCGCGTCCACTCTTTTCGGCGTCCTGGCGCACACAAAGTGATAGTTGCGCGCCAGCCGCTTTTGAGTGTACAAACCTACCGCAAACAAGGCCAGTCACCACCCGATCCGCCCACTGCGAAGTAGCAGCCGAAGCCCGGCAACATTACCGCTACCCGCCGGTTATATATCCAAATTCCTGACATCCAGCGCGTTGTCTTCGATGAACTTCCGGCGCTGCTCCACATCCTCGCCCATTAAGGTAGAGAAAATTGTATCCGCTTCCACTAGGTCTGCAAGATCAACCCGTAGCAAAGTCCGCGCCTCAGGATTCATCGTCGTCTCCCAAAGCTGCTCCGCGTTCATCTCGCCCAGACCCTTATAACGGGTCACCGAAGCGTCTCGCATCCCTTCCGACTTCAAATAATCGAGCAAATCAGACCAGTTCTGTTTGGTCTCCCTCCGCTCGCCCTTCGTCACCAGGAACGGCGGCGTGTTGTACTTCGCCAACTGCTTGGCCAACGTCCGCAATCTCCGATACTCGGGGATCACCGCTAAATCCACGCCCACCTCCCGTTCCGCGTTGGTCGGGTCAAAGAACGTCACCGACCACGAGGCGTGCAACTCGTCCTGCTTCAACTGTAAGCCGGGCACCTTCGCCTCCAACAACGGGTTGTATAGCGCTTCCACGTTCCCCTTGTCTTGGAAGTCCGCCTTCGTGTCCAGCGGCAGGTCCGGCCGCGCCAACACCGCTACCACCCGGGGGTCTCGCACTCGCCGTTCCAGTCGCTTGAACAGCAACTGGTGCTCGTCAAGCGACAGCAGGAAGTTCCGCAACTCGGCCCCGTCCAGCTTCTCCCCACCGTATTCCACCGTCATGTTCTCGGTAGCGCGACGAAGAATCTCCTTCGTAAACTCTTTATCATCCTTGATGTATTTCTCGCTCTTGCCCTTTTTAATCCGATACAGCGGCGGCTGCGCCACGAAAACATGCCCGCGCGTGATTAGCTCCTGCATATGCCGGAAGAAGAAGGTCAACAACAACGTACGGATATGGGAGCCGTCGACATCGGCGTCCGTCATAATGATGATTTTGTGATACCGCAGCCGGGTCATGTCGAAGTCAGCGACCCCAATCCCCGTGCCAATGGCAGTAATCATGTGCCGAATTTCGTCGTGGCCCAACATTTTGTCGTACCGGGCCTTTTCGACGTTCAGAATCTTACCCTTAAGAGGCAGAATCGCCTGGAACTTCCGGTCGCGCCCGCTCTTGGCGGTACCGCCTGCCGATTCACCCTCAACTAGATAAATCTCGCATTTTTCGGGGTCTTTCTCCTGACAATCAGACAACTTGCCCGGTAGCCCACCCGAATCTAGGGCCCCTTTTCGCCGGGTCAAATCCCTAGCCTTGCGTGCCGCTTCCCGCGCTCGCTGCGCATCGATCGCCTTCGAGACGATCTTCTTCATCACCGACGGATTCTTGTCGAAGAACTCGCCCAATTTCTCGTTAATGACGGCAGTTACATACCCGGACACGTCACTGTTCAGTTTGCCCTTCGTCTGCCCCTCAAATTGAGGCTGCGGCAACTTCACACTCACAACCGCCGTCAACCCTTCGCGCACGTCATCGCCGCTTAGGTTTTCCTTCACGTCCTTAAACAAGCCGGCCGCTTGTCCCGCTGCGTTAATAGTCCGCGTCAGGGCACTCCGGAAGCCGCTCAAATGCGTTCCGCCATCCACCGTGTTGATGTTGTTTGCGAAACTGAACACCGTCTCAGTGTACGCGTCGTTATACTGCAACGCCACTTCAATCGCCAGCACCCCGCCGTTCGGCATCTCCCTCTCACCTTCGAAGTAGATCGGCTTTTCGTGCAAAACAGCTTTCGACTTATTTAGATGCTTGATGAACTCGGAGATCCCACCCTCGTAGTGGAAAATCAGAACATGCGCCGGATCTTCCCGCTCATCACTCAGGTTGATCGTAATCCCCTTGTTCAGAAACGCCAACTGCCGCAGCCGCGAGGCCAGCGTGTCGAAATTGTACGTCGTCGCATCCATGATCGTCGTATCGGGCTTGAAGGTTATGTGAGTCCCCGTCCGCTTGAGCGGAACCTTGCCGCCTTGCTTTAATGGCGCTAGCGGAACCCCTTTCTCGTAATCCTGCGTCCAAACATGCCCTTCCCGCCAAATTTCAAGCTCGAACCGCTCAGAAAGCGCGTTCACACAGCTAACGCCTACGCCGTGTAAACCGCCCGAAACCTTATAGGTATTCGAGTCGAACTTACCGCCAGCATGCAACTTCGTCAAAACGACTTGGGCTGCGGAAACTCCTTCCTCAGCATGAATACCGACGGGAATACCGCGGCCGTTGTCCTGCACCGACACGGAGTTATCACCCCGGATCGCTACATCAATCGTATCGCAATAGCCAGCCAACGCCTCGTCAACAGAGTTATCCACGACCTCGTATACGAGATGGTGCAAACCCTGTTCACCGGTCGAGCCGACGTACATCGCGGGACGGAGCCGAACGGCTTCCAGCCCCTCCAAAACTTTGATACTACTAGCGTTATATTCGTTTGGGTTGGGGTTGGGGGTTGTACTCATCAAATCCTCATCGGCATGACGATGTAGCGATAGTTTAAGGCTCCATCGCTCACCGGCCGCAATTCACCGGCACTAGCCGAGTCCTTGAACAAAAATTGCACGTTGTCTTCGTTGCTGGCTCGTAAAAAGTCCAGCATATAAGCCGCATTGAACCCAATCTCGACGTTTGGCCCTTCGTAGGTCGCCGTGATTGTCTCCTCGCTCTCTCCAGTATCGGAGAGAGAAGAGTGCAGCTTCAGTTCGCCTGGGAACACTCCCACCTTGATCGCTCGCGACCGTTCATCCGAAAACTGCATCACCCGCTCGAGCGAGGCCTTCAGCTCATCCCGCGTCAGGGTCACGTTATTCGGATGCTCTTTCGGCAACACCCGCTCAAAATCCGGGAAATTACCCGTTAGCTTCCGGCTAATCAACAACCGCTCGCCGATCTGAAAAAACAGGTGGTTCTCGTCGCCGGCGAAAAGTAACTTACTGTCGTCGTTAGCTTCGGCCGCCAATCGCGCTAGCTCGCCCATCGCCTTGCGCGGAAGCAGCGCCCGGTAGGATTGATCCGGCGAGAAGCCGTCGATCTCCATGGGGCACTCCACCATTGCCAACCGATGACTGTCGGTCGAAACCATCGTCAAACCGTGCGCCCTCACAAGCAGCAGAGCTCCATTAAGCGTAAAACGGCTCTCTTCAGCCGAAATCGCAAAAATCGTCCGCGTAATCATTGC
>CANNLB010000169.1 GCA_947505565.1 Acidobacteriota bacterium
AGTTTTGGCGAGCAGGGCTGGTCAATTCTTCGCGAGTGCCGAAGGTACACTACCACCAGAGGAGCTTCGAGATGCAAGCTTTACGATGTCTGGTGCTGTTTGTTTCGACGTTGCTGCGGGTGGCGGCGTAAGACTCCTCCCCGCGTAAGCTCATCGATTCCCTTGAGGGCAAGGACTTGTTCGTAGCCTGTTGCGCGTTGTGCCACGGCATGGGCGGTCGCGGAGACGGCCCGGTATCGTCGGCATTGAAGACGAAGGTCCCCGATCTGGCGACACTGTCGGCTCGGCGCGGGGGGCAAGTTTCCGTTGGCCGATCGCGAGAAGATGATGATGAGCGAGACGGCCAGCCAAAGAGGCGCATGGGACGCGCGCGAGGCCGGTGTGTGGGCCGTCTTCCGGCGAGATGAGGAAGATAAAGATGCCGACTTGGCACGGGTTCGACGGTTCGTGGACTCCGTCCAGACACAATCAAAAGTTAAGCGCTAACAGGCTGGGATTTGGCGAGGAAAGCGGGGTCGATCTCAACCCCAAGGCCTGGGCCGGTAGGAACGGTGAGCAAGCCTTTTTCGCTTTTGAGCGAACTGGTGGCGGAGTGGACGGGGAGGGTGTCGCCCTCGCCCTTATACTCCTGATGGGCACCCGCATTTGGGATGCACCCAGCGAAGTGCGCGATGTAGAGAAAGCCAAGTCCGCCATCCGACATATGTGGCGTGCATTCGAGCCCGGCGGCGGCGGCCATGCGGGCCACCTTCATCGAACGGATGAGGCCGCCAAAATAGAGCAGGTCGGGTTGGATGACGCGGGCGATGCCTTGCTCAATGATGCGACGAAAGCCACGGAGACTGGCTTCCTCCTCGCCGAGGGCGATGCGAATCTTCAGCGCGGCCGCGATTTGTTTGGTCTCGTCGTAATAGTCGAAGGGGACGGGTTCTTCGAAGAAGGCCAGTTTGTACTCTTCCATGACCTTGCCGATGCGAATGGCCTGCGGGACGTCGTAGGAGCCATTGCCGTCGGCGTAAATCGTAAACTTCGGGCCGAACGTCTTGCGGGTGAGGGGGATTAGGGCGAGGTCTCGCCGAGTGGAATCCGCGTCGAAGCGCATGCGAGCGCCGAGCCGGAACTTGATGGCGGTCGCACCGGTTTCTGAAACGACTTTTTGCAGGTAGGCGATTTCGTTTTCGGGGGAGTTGCCGCGATGGCCGCTCGCGCGATAGACCGGGATCGGTTGGTGACGGGGCGTCCCGATCAGGGACCCGATGGATTGGCCGGATACTTTGCCGAGGAGATCGAGAATCGCAATCTCGACGACGGCGACACTGACCCAGAAGGGCAGACCTTGCCACTTATAGTTGGAGCCGGCGAGGTAGACGTCTTCGAGGAGCGTTTCCAGATCTCGCGCATCTTTCCCGACGAACGACGGGGCGACCTTCTTGAGCAAGATGGGATACGCCACACTCATCACGCTGCTATGGGCGTCGGCGTAGCCGGTGACACCTGAAGAGGACCGGACGCGGACGATGAAGCTTTTGCCGTTGCGCAGCAGTTCTACGGAGGCGATTTTGACGGGCTCTTTTACCAGATCCTTCTTCAACACCGGGCCGGACATGGCAGCGGCGAGCTTGGGGCCCAACGCGGGAGCGGCGGCGAAGGCGGAGGCGGGAACGGAGAGGAGGGATCGGCGGGTGAAGTTCATGAAGGCAAGTTCATTTGGGTGAAACCAGGCCCAGGAGGCGGCAATCTTCGGCCACCATTTCGCGGACGAGAAGGGCAAAGTCAGTCGTCGCTTCCCAGCCGAGGACCCGTTTCGCCTTGGAAGGGTTACCGCAGAGGGGGATCTTTTCGGCGGGCCGGTAGTAGTCCTGATCGACGACGACGAACTTCCGCCAATCGAGTCCGACGCTGGAGAAGGCGATTTCGACGAACTGCTGGACGGAGTGGAGACGACCCGTAGCAACGACGAAGTCGTCGGCTTTTTCCTGCTGCAGCATGAGCCACATGGCTTCGACGTATTGGCGGGCATCGCCCCAATCGCGGAGAGGTTCTAAATTGCCCAGACGCAACTCGGTAGCCTTTCCCGTTAGGATGCGGGCGACGGTGCTGGTGATCTTGCGGGTGACGAACTCGTAGCCGCGGCGGGGCGATTCGTGGTTGAACAGGATGCCACTGGCGGTATACATGCCGTACCGTTCGCGGTAGTTACGGGTGAGTTCGAAGCCCGCCACTTTGCTGATGCCGTAGATCGAACGGGGACGAAAGCGCGTGGATTCGTCCTGGGGGGAGGCTTCGGCGGCGCCGAACATTTCGGAGGTGCCGGCGAAGTAGAAGCGGCACTGCGGCGCGAGGTCCTTCAGCGAGGCCAGGAGAAAGTGGGTGCCGTTGATGTTGGTCGTGAGGGTGGAGAACTCGTCGTCGAACTCGTAGCTGACGAAGCTGGCGGCGGCGAGGTGGTAGCATTCGTCGGGGCGGATCTTGGCGATTGCCTGGTAGAGCGCGGCGTAGCTTTCGAGGGAAGCCGGATGGAGCTTGATCTGGTCGCGGAAGCTGAGGACTCTTTCCAGACGACGTTCCGGGGCTTCGAGCCCGACGCGTCGCACGAGGCCATGGACCTCGTACCCCTTGGTGAGCAAGAGTTCCGCTAAATAGGAGCCGTCCTGTCCGTTGACGCCCGTGATAAGGGCTCTCTTAGTTGGCATTATCTAATGTGCATACCGATTCGCCGAGCGATCCAGGTGCTATTCCATCGGCGAACAAAGGCATCTCGGCTCATGATACTGCACCATTCGCGCCAGTAGCGAACGGGGCGCCGCCAATTGCAGACGGTTCCCATAACCAGACTCAAGGCGAACTTAGTGAAGGAGGGCCGTAACGGCTCAAAAAACTGATCCCTACCATCCACCAAATAGGAGCAATAGCCGTGAATCCATTGGAACGGCACATAACCCAGATGGCGCAGCACGCAGGCGATCGCTTCGCGGAAGACGGTGCCGCGGTCGCTGAGCGTCTTGTTATCGAGATGCATGCGTGAATTCGCTAGGACAGCATCGATGCGAGATAACTGATGACGGCGGGCGAGACGGAGCCAAAGGTCGTAGTCGAAGGCCGAATGCAAGAGGGGATCGAAACCACCTACATCTCGAATGGCCTGCGTGCGGACGAAGCAGGTCGGCTGGCAGATGAAGCACTCCCGGCCAAGATCCTCGGGCTGGAAGGACTTGGTGGGGTAGCTGCCGATGAAGTCGCCTTTGTCGGAGATCCAGTAGGCGTTGCCGTAGACGCCTGACAGGTGGGGCTGCTCGCTGAGGTGGGAGACGGCGGTTCGGATAGCGCCGGGGAAGTAGGTGTCATCAGCGTTCAAGTACGCGAAGACCTCGCCCTTCGCCATGGCGAAGCCTTTGGCGATGGCGAAGGAGGCTCCGACGTCGGGCTCCGTAAGGAACCGAAAGCGCCCGGGGTAGAGGGCGGCGTACCGTTCTAGAATCCCAAGCGTTCCGTCGGTGGAGCCGCCATCGAGAACAATGTATTCGAAATTCGGATAGTCCTGCTGAACTACGCTCTCGATGGTTTCAACGACAAATCTCTCCGCGTTGAGACACGGAGTAATTATCGTAACGGCGAGAGATTCAGGCGTCATCTGCGAGTGGCTGGCTACAGACTGTAGAAGTTGGCCCACTTGATTGTAGCATCGAAGTAAAACGTTTCACGGTGCATGGTTGACACCAGCGGACGACGGTCCTATCCTGAAAGTGCGATGCAACTCAGTTTCAACAAGGGCGGCGGCGAGACGTTGGCGCAATTGCGAACCGGCGATCGGGCCTACCTGCATCGATTGGACCTCCCCGAGGAGATGTCGCAGCGTTTGATGGAGTTGGGCTTCTTGCCGGGCACAATTGTGGTTGCGGCGGGAAGTGCTCCGGGCGGCGATCCGCGAATTTTTCGGGTAGACGGTTCTGACATTGCGTTGCGGCGGGACACTGCCAGCCGATTGTACATTTCGGCGCAGCCACTGTCGGAAGCGGAACTGCTATGAGCGATAGCGGGAGCTGCCACGGGGCCGCACCGCAAACCGTAAACCGGAAGGCAGGCCACTACATTGCGTTGGTCGGTCCGCCGAACGCGGGTAAATCGACCTTGTTCAATCGCTTGACGGGACTGCGGCAAAAGGTGGCAAATTTTCCCGGTGTAACGGTGGAGTACCACGTGGGTAGGGTGCGCGACGAGAGCGGCAGGGATCTGTTTGTAGTGGATCTTCCCGGCATCTACAGCATGACGCCGCGCTCAGAGGATGAAAAAGTCACGCACGACGTACTGGTTGGAGCGAACTTATCTTTAGGGAAACCCGATGCGATTATTTTGATCCTCGATTCTACGAACCTGCAACGGCACCTGGTGCTGGCGGCGCCGGTGCTGGCTCTGGGGATGCCCACGTTGGTGGTTCTGAACATGGCCGACGATTTAGCGGCCCGGGGCGGGAGCGTGGATCCTGCCGCCTTGGCGAAGGAGATTGGAGCGCCGGTGGCTTTGATTTCCGCCAGCACCGGGGAGGGCGTTGAACGCGTCACTCACTTTCTACGAGGTACCGGCGCGCGACCGATTGCACCCGCGCCCAAGTTTGTATTTCCGATTTTGCAGACTCTTCCGGCCCGGCGTCGATGGGCGGGGCGGGTGGGTTTGCAAGCCGGCTACACTGCTCCGGCGCCGCCGGAGTGGACCCGTCGGCTTGACCGAGTTTTTCTCGATGCCGTTGCCGGTCCGTTGATCTTCCTTATCGTCGTGCTCGGGGTGTTCCAGGGCATCTTCACCGGGGCACAGCCGATGATGGATGGGGTAGAGCACCTGATCAATTGGTCCGGCGGGTTGCTGGGATCGTATCTGCCGGAAGGGGTATTCCGCAGTCTCCTGGTAGAGGGCGTTTGGGGTGGAGTTGGAAGTGTGGTGGTGTTCCTACCGCAGATTCTGCTGCTGTTCCTGTTTATCGGGATATTGGAAGACTCTGGCTACTTGGCGAGAGCGGCAGTGATTGCGGATCGGACGATGGCCCGGGTGGGGTTGCAGGGCAAGGCGTTTATTCCGCTTCTCTCGGCCTATGCTTGCGCAGTGCCGGCGATTATGGCAACGCGGACCATTGAAGACAAGCGCGATCGGTTGGCGACGGTGTTGATTGCGCCGTTCATGACCTGCTCGGCTCGATTGCCGATCTATACCTTGCTAATTGCGGCTTTCGTGCCGAATACCCCGCTGCTGGGGCAGTTTCTGGGCCTACAGGCGGCGGTGTTGCTGGGGCTTTACGTCCTGGGTTTCATAGCGGCGGTGGGCACGGCGTTGCTGCTCCGGTCGAGCGTATTGCGGCACGCGAAGACGATGTTCGTGATGGAGTTACCGCCCTACCGTCGTCCGTCGGTGCAGACGCTGCTGCTTCGGTTGATGGACCGCGCGGTGATATTTTTGCAGCGGGCGGGGACGGTAATCCTGTTGGTTTCGGTAGGGCTTTGGATTCTGGCCCATCTGCCGTATGAGAACGGCAAGCCGCCGGCGATTGAACAGAGCATCGCGGGCCAGATCGGCCGGGCGGTGGAGCCGGTGATTTTGCCGTTGGGTTTCAACTGGAAGATTGGAATCGGCTTGATCACCTCCTTGGCGGCGCGGGAAGTGATCGTGGGGACCCTCGGTACGATCTACGGGATTGAAAATGCGGAAAAAGACTCCCCCCCTTTGATTGAGTCTTTACGGAAGGATTTGACGCCTGGTGGTGCCTATGCGTTGATGATCTTTTTTGCGTTCGCCATGCAGTGCTTTTCGACGGTCGCGATCGTACGGAGGGAGTTAGGGAGCTGGGCCTGGCCGACGGTGCAGTTCGCCTACATGGGATTTCTTGCGTACTTCGGGGCACTGCTTACGAACCAGGTTTGGATCGCGTTCCGCTAGTACTGGCGTCTGGTTTGGGTGTAAGTGTTTGAAAGAAATTAACTTATTCCAAGCAAGAACCTGCGGTACTGTTTACTCGGCCCGGTCCAGTAGGTCGATTGTTCTGTAACCGAATAGCCCATAGTTCCGTTTAGTTCGTTTGATACCCCTGTCACTCTCAGAGGCAGGAGCCCCCCGTGCGTATCACTTCACTTTTGTTACTTGCTGCTTTGCTGACAGTCCCGGCTTTTTCCCTTCCAACGTTCCCGTTGGTCTTCACTGATCCGCTCGCTTCTGCGGACTCGGCCGACGTGATTGGCGATCCGAACCTTTTCGACATCTCATCGCTAACTTTCGCTTCATTTAACTCGGGCACGAAGCGATTTACGGTGGAAATCCTTTTCAACTACGGCGGGAGCGCTTCGCTAGAGGAGTTCTCTGTCGGGGGCGCTTTCAGCACACTCAACGTCGGCGACCTGTTGTTCTCGAATGGCGGCTTGAACTACGCGGTGCAATTGCGATCCCGTGGTGGACTGACGGCCGGCAACCTC
>CANNLB010000170.1 GCA_947505565.1 Acidobacteriota bacterium
GAAGTCGGAGCGGGGGAGGGCGCAGGGGATATTTTTCATGGGCGCGCACGGGGGCGGGGCGTATTCGCCGTTGTTGATTGCGTGGATGTTGACGTTTCTTCCTTGGCGCATGGTGTTCGTGGTGCTGGGATCGGTAGGCTTCGTTTGGGCGTTTGCGTGGTACCGCTGGTTCCGCAGTGAACCGGCTGATCATCCGGCGGTGAACGCGGCGGAACTGGCGCTGATCATGGAGGGCCGAGAGGAGCACGCCGAGCACGGCAACGTGCCGTGGGGCAATATTTTGAAGGATCGCAACGTGCAGTTGCTGTGCGTGATGTATTTTGTGCAGACGTACGGCTTCTACTTTTATTTGACGTGGATGCCGACGTACCTGGAACGGATCCGGGGTTTCAAGGCGACGGATTTGGGTCTGTTTGCGGGGGCACCGATGGTGGCCTGCATGGTGGCGGATCTGACCGGCGGGATTGCGACGGATGCGATGACGAAGCGATTCGGGTTGCGGCTGGGGCGGACGATTGCGGGGGGAAGCGGGTTTGTTTTTGCTGGCTTGTTTACGATTTTGGGGGCGGGTGCGACGGATCCGACGACGGCGGCGCTGTACCTGGCGCTGGGTGCCGGGTGGGGGGCGTTTTGCTTAGGAGCGGCTTGGGGAACGTGCTTGGATATTTCGGGCCCCCATGCGGGTGTGGTGGGCGCGGTGATGAATACGGCTGGGCAGATTGGCGGGTTTTTGAGTCCGATTGTGCTCGCGTACCTGATCCGGGAGACGGGCGATTGGAATACGCCGTTGAACCTGACCGGGGTGTTGCTGTTGATTGGCGCGGTTTGTTGGATTTTCATTAACCCGACGCGAAAGATCGCTTTGCGCTGATGGGTTGGCGGTGGTGAACCCGTGGGGGTTGATTGCCGTCCTCTCAAAGTCGACCGCAGCTTAGGACCGAGGGCAGAGATTCGCGTTGCGTGCTTTGTTCGTGGAGAAAAAGGGACGTGGGTGCTGACCGAAGACAGGGAGCCCAGTGCGGCCTTGCCACTGGAGAGGCTAGGGATTTCGGTTCCCGTCTCCGCGATCTACGATGGGGTTGAGCTCGAAGCCGGCGGCTCGGGCCAACTCGTCGAGGGCGGCGAAGAAGGCTTTATTCGTCTTGGCGGGAACCGGCCTCAAGGGCACTCCGGCGGGATGGTTCCGGAGCCCCCAGCGGAAGGCGAGGTAGTTTTCGGCGATGCGACTGTAGGGTTCCAGGTGCACTTGGCCGCGGGTTTGGCACGGGGTGATGATCGGTCCTTCTTCGTCGTTACCGAAGGCGTGGAACTCGCCGGAAAGCCAGAATTGGCCGACGAGCGCCGCGGTGATGGCGTCGAGTTCGTCGTGTTTCAAGGTTCGACTGGGCAATTCGAGCCCGTAGTCGACCAAGCCCTGGTGGAGACCGGCGAGATCGGTTTTTTTGCGGGGGATGCCGAGCGAATCCTGGGCGGAGCCGGGGAAGCCCTCGATGACGGGAATCCCTTGGCTCTCGATGATTTTCTTTAGGGCGATGCCGCGATGGGTGAGCCGGACCATCGACGGAAGCAGGCACGGATAGACGCCGATGCGAAGCGCCATTAACTCGCGTTCGGCATCGCGGAGAATGGAGCCGGGCTTCCGGGGAAGGCCGAGGGGAGAATCGAGCGATACGATAGCAGGATTGGCCGCGAGCGTGGCGGCGAGCAGTTCGGCGTCGGTGCGCAAGAGGGCTGTCGTGGCCCGGGAGCCGTCGAGAAGCGCCCAACCACTCGGTTTAATCTGACTGCCTGTAAGGTCAATTCCGACGGATACCTGTGCTGTAATCATTTCAGCGGGCCTGCCCAATCTTTGTTTCGGATGGGGGAGATTCCCCCACAACTTCCTATTATTAGCCGGGTTGGCAGAACTAATCTGTTCGTGACGAGGTACCTATGCGGCCGATTGGGATTATTTTCTATTTTTCCATTGTCAGTGGGATTTTTGCGCAATCAGGAGAAAACTGCACTTTTCAAAGGGATCCGGAGGAGTTTCTGCTGCAGCAGGAGCGAGCTATCCGGTCTGTGAACGAACGGACGATGGCGTTGGGAAAGCTTCGGGGTGCTACCGGAGCCCGGACGGTCAACGCTTGGGATTTGCGTTGGCAAAATATGGTGGACGAGGAGATTCTGGGCCGATTGGAGAAAGATCGGATCCCGGTGGCCCCGTTGACGACGGATGAAGAGTTTGTCCGGAGAATTTACCTGGATCTAATTGGACGGTTGCCACGTCCGGAAGAGATCAGCGCTTTCGTGAAAAACGGGACCGCGAGCAAGCGTGATGTGCTGATTGACGAGTTGCTGTATACCCCCGAGTTCAGCTATCGATGGGCGGCGTGGCTGGGGGATTTGGTCGGGAACCAGCGGACGGCGACCAACGTGAATCAGCAGAATGATGGCCGGAACGCGCTGCATAACTATCTTCTGCAGGCGGTCGTGAAGGAGAAGAGCCTGCGCGAGGTGGCTTGGGAGCTGGTGGCAGGTTCGGGGAACAGCTACGAGAGCGGGCCGGCCAACTGGGGCGTGAGAACGATTACTCCGGGGGGGCCGGTGCAGGACCGTTATGATTCGGCGAATGTACGGGCGGCATCGGTGTTTTTGGGGTTGGGGCATTACGACTGTTTGACCTGCCACGATGGCCGCCGGCATTTGGACGAGCTGAGCCTGTGGGGGAAATCGGTGACGCGGATGGACGCGTTCCGGATGGCGGCACATTTTTCGCGTCAGAACGTGGCGGGACGGCCGAACATCGCGGGAAATTTCTTCAACAATAGCTTTGACGTAACGGACCGGGCGACGGGGACCTACGACCTCAACACGAATTTCGGTAATCGGCCGAATCGGTTGCGGGTGGGGACGATCCTAAACGTAACGCCGGAGTTTCGGAACGGGAAGGCGCCGGCGAATGGACAGGGCTGGCGGGAGGCTTACGCGACTGAGATGGTGAGCGACCCGATGTTTGCAAAGAACTTAGCCAACCGGCTGTTTAAGCAGATTTTCAATCTGGGGCTGGTGGAGCCGGTGGACCAGTTGGACCCGGCGCGGCTTGATCCGGACCAAGCGCCGCCGCAGCCGTGGGGCTTCCAAACGAAGCATGTCCGGCTGCTTTCGCGACTGGCAGGGCAATTGGCGTGGACCGATTACAACCTGCGGGAGGCGCTCCGGGTGCTGGTTTCTTCGACGAGCTACCAGCTCAGCTCGCGGTACGAGGGCGAATGGAAGCCGGATTATGTACCGCTCTACGCCCGGCACTACGCCCGTAGGCTGGAAGCCGAGGAGCTGCACGATGGGTTAGCGCAGGCGAGCGGGAATCTGCCGGCGTATACAATCGCCGGGTTTAGTGAACCGGTGAGGAGCGCGTGGGGGCTGCCGGATACGAGCGAGCCGCAGAACAACGCCGGCAATGGGCGAAATTTCATGGATGTGTTTCTGCGAGGAAACCGGGACACGCAGGTGCGGCGGCAGGATGGGTCGATTTTGCAGCAGTTGGCGCTGATGAACGATCAGTTTGTGCGCGACCGAATTAGGGTGGCGAGTTCGGCGAACCTGCTGGCGGCGTCGCGGATGACGGATCCGAACGCGATTGTCAGCCATTTGTTCCCGCTGTATCTGGGGCGGGAAGCCAATGCGACGGAGCGGCAGAAGGCGTTGCAGTATCTGTCGAGGGCGACGACGGCGGCGGCTAAAAACACGGCGATTGAAGATCTGGCGTGGACGCTGATCAACAAGATCGATTTTCTTTACAGCTATTGAGGAGTGACGACCATGGCGAAAGACAAATTTGGAATGGATTGGGCGGGGGTAACGGGTCGGCATTTCTGGAAGGGGCCGCAGTTGGGACGGCGGATGTTTTTCCGCCATCTGGGGGCCGGGTTGGGCGGATATTTCTTAATGCCCGGGCGACGAATGGAGACGGTGGCGAAGGCGGCTGTACGGACGCAGGGCAAGGCGAAGAACTGCATTTTCATATTGATGAATGGGGGGCCGAGCCACACGGACACCTTCGATTTGAAAGTTGGGGCGTGGACGCCGGGGGCATTTAACGCGACGAGTTACGACGGGGTGATGTGGCCGCAGGGACTGTTCCCGAAACTCGCTGAACAGATCGACACTTTTGCGCTGGTGCGGTCGATTAAGAGTTGGAACGCGGCGCACGAGTTGGCGCAATCGTGGCTACAGATTGGGCGGAATCCGTTGTCGGGGCTGTCGAAGATCGCGCCGCATATTGGTTCGATCGTGTCGCTCGAGTTGGGAGCACAATCGGCGAATCGAACGATGCCGGCGTTTGTGTCGTTGAACACGGGCAATGGCCCGGCGCAGGGCTATCTGCCGCCGGAGCACGCCCCTTTTTACGTGAATCCGGGCGGGGCGGGGCTGGCGAATACGACGCACTTTGACGGGCAACCGGCGTATGATCGGCGGGTAAAGCTACTGGTCGATATGGACACGGAGTTGCGGAGTTCCGGGGAGTTGGGAGCGTCGGCGATTGAGAACGCCAAGTGGGGCGAGGCGGCGCGGAAGCTGATGTACAACCCGGAGGTGGCGCGGACGTTTACCTTCGACAACAACGAGCGGGTGCGCTACGGGAACTCCGGGTTCGGCAGCGCCTGCATCACAGCCAAGAATTTATTGAAAGCGAATATGGGCACGCGATTTGTGCAGATCACGGTTGGGGGCTGGGACATGCATGCGAACATTTACACGGGAGGCTTGAACCCGGGTAATGTGAATTCGGTGGGGCGGCAGTTTGATACCGCGCTGGGTACGCTGCTGGGAGATTTGAAGCAGGACGGAATGCTGGAGCAGACGCTAGTGGTGGCGATGGGCGAGTTTGGGCGAACGTTGAGCACGCCGAACCAGACGGCTGGACGGGATCATTTTCTGCAGCAGGCAGCGCTGGTGGCCGGGGCGGGGATACAGGGGCGGCGCGCGATTGGGTCCACTGACGAGCGCGGGGGAGCGACGATTGAGCCTGGTTGGGCGAGAGAGCGTGACATTCGGGCCGAAGACCTGGAAGCGACGATCTACTCAGCGCTCGGCATTGATTGGACGACCATACGGCGAGACGACCCAATGGGACGAGGGTTCGAATACGTTCCGTTTTCGAGCCAGGACCTGTACGGCCCGATCGACGCTCTCTGGGGTTAACGGCGGGGTTAACGGCGCTTGGCGGCGGGCTTGCGGAGGATGCTGATGGCCCCGAGAACGGTGGCCACCGCACCGAGCAGTAGGAAGAGGGACGCCTGTAGATCCTCTGGGCCATCGTAGTAGCGGGTGGCCCAGAGGCCCCGTCCGATCAGCCCGACGACGGCGAGGGTCCAGGCTAAAAACATCAATCCCATTCTGCCAGTCGCGGCGAGACCTGTTGCGATCAGGCCAAAAGACGATAATAAAAAGAGCGACCATTGGAGCTCCCAGCCACTCCAGGGGAGCACATCAATCGACATTGAAGTACTGCTCACGAGCCATCCCACAAACGCCATAGCGAAGCAGAACAGACAAAGGACCCCATGAAAGAGCACACTATAACCGCGCAAGAGAGCTTGAACCATCAATTTATTCCTTCGAGTAAAAAGCTATTGTACCAGCGCTTGGGCCATTTGGTGCGCTCTTGCCTACTGATGGCCGCAGCCTGCTGGCCCGCGGCGGCGCAGTTGACGGTGGAGCAAAAGTTGGCGGACTTTCAGGCGGTGGTGGCGCTGTATGCCAAACAGTATGCGCCGTACGAGTGGAAGGTTGTAACGGAGAAGTTCGACCTGTACCACGTCGCGCCGTGGGTGGAGCGGATCCGGAAGACGACGGATGATTTAGACTACTTGCAGACTTTGTCGGAATACGTCGCCGGGTTGAACGACATTCATTCGTCGTACGTGGCGAAGTCGACGTTTGTGGCCGATCTGCACATCTACACGGACATCTACGACGGCAAAGTTTTGATCGAGCAGATTGACCGGGCCTTCCTGCCGGTATCACGGTTTCCGTTTGAGGTAGGGGACGAGGTTGTTTTGTTCGATGGCCGTCCGGTGATGGAGGTGGTGCGGGAGATAGCGCGGGGGGTGAAATTTGCCAACGAGCGCTCGACGTTGCGCTATGCTGCCGATCTATTGGTGTACCGGGATCAGTCGCAACTGCCGCTGGCGAGCCGTTTGGGCGCCACGGCGACGCTGGTGGTCCGGAAGGTGGACGGCAGCGAGTCCAGCCATACGATACGGTGGGACAAGTCCGGGTATCCGGTGACGAAGTTAGGGCCGGTGCCGAACGTCCGCTTCGCGGCGGCGGTTCGCCCGAGCGCGGACGAAACCGAAGATCAGCCGCTCGAGATGAACGCGGCGCGGCGGCTGCGGGCGCGGTTGCAGCAGAACGTGGTGCCAGCGGCGGCGCGGCATTTGACCGGGTTTGGGGCT
>CANNLB010000171.1 GCA_947505565.1 Acidobacteriota bacterium
ATCAACGGAGGGTAGAGTGCCGACGGAGACATCGGACGAAGGGCAATCGACTACTGATTTTCTGAGCCAGCAACAAGAGCGGATTCGGAGGGTAGCGCAAAAACATCGTCTTGACTCAGGACCGATGGCAGCAGCATGGTGCCAGAACGCCCGATCGACACTCTAATTGGCCCAGTTCAGATCTATGTCGCGGATGGTGATGCGGTTGACGGTATTTTGGGAACCCATTTCTAGTTCCATTTCGCCGGTCATGCCGCTCGTGCGGACTCGAGAGTAGATACGGCGGCCTTGCCGTCGCTCGATCGAGCCCGTGAACAGAATACGACCGCTTTCGGTTTGGAATTCGACCGTCAGGCCTCCGTTGCCGTGAACCATTACGCGGGCTTGGTCAAGACGGCGGTTGTTACCGTTGCGGTCGCGATAGCTACCGCTGCCGCGGCGGCCGCCGTTAAAATTGAAGTCTCCGTTGTTGTTCCAACCGCCGCCCTCGCCCCAGCCGTTATTCCAGCCACCGCGGTTACCGCCGTTGTTGCCGCCGTTGTCGTAGCGGCCGCCTCCGCCGTTGAAGCCGCCACCGCCACCGCCGCCGCCGCCGCGCCAGAAAATATCAAACGTGTAGCCTTCGCTGCCGCCCTTACTGTCTTCGATACGGATGATGGCTCGGCCGCCATTGTCCGCGCCGCGGACCAGATCCTGGCGACCGCGGCCATCGATCCCCTTGAAGCGGAAGTCGTTGGGCCGGAGGGGCATTTCCTGATTGCAGACGAAACGTCGAAAGGTGGCGGGTCCGCCGTTGAGAGTGCGGATGGTGGCGTTACGGCCAATGATTTCCACTTCGGCGACGTCGTCGACCTCGACTTCGATAGTGCATTTGCCGTCTCCACCACCACCGCCGCGGATATCGGCGGCGCGACGGTCGGTGATGCGCTGGGACCAAGCGCTCGTCAGAGCCAAGGATAGAAAGAGGAGAAGAAGTTTTGACATGGGAACCTTTCCAGGAGTCGTTTTGTTATTATACGAGGCCAGGCATCGGCCGGCGGGGTAGGGGTCTGAATCGTTGCGTTCGCATCTGGTGTGGCAGTCGCTGAGGTGGGCTTGGGGGACGCAGGGGCGGGGTTCGGCGAAGGTGGAGGTGTTGCGGATCATGAGTTCGTGGACGGTACACCAGGGGGGCTGTAGTTACAGGAAGTAGCGTCCATCACGTCGCCGGTGGTGTCGGCGAGTTAGGGACGCGGATGGGGCGCAGGTAGGTCAAGATGACGCCGACGACGAGGCGACCCGAGTCGATGGCCCGAGAGTTATTTAGCTGTCCAGACGAGCGAGTAGACCATGACGGCGAGGACGACTAGCGCGACAAGGTCAGGACGATGTTCGGGCCGAGGGTGGCAGGGAAGAGGCCGAGGGCGATGGAGCGGAGGCGATAGGGCAGGGCTCGGCTATTGCGGAAGCGGGTGACGGCGTCCAGGACGAATTACGTGCGTTCGCCGCAGAGTTCGCGGCGGTTACGGCCAGCGAGGCGGGCGTCTTCCTCCGTGATGGAGAAGACGGCGCGGGGGTGCAGATGGCCCAGAGGAGGCGTCCGTCGATTGCGAGCGCCGCGGGCTCTTGGCCGGAGAGGAAGAGCCGCGAGTAGGCTGCTCCACCAGTCAGCATGGGGGTGTAGAATCGGGGAGAGATTCAGAACTCGGGGTATGAGCGGATTGATGCACCGAGATTGGCGATGCACACTGCGATTGCGGCGAGGGGAGGGGGGCGCGGGGTGGTCAGAAGGGTACCGTGATTGGTGGTCCCGTTGGCTGGAGCTGATTCAGGAAGATAGCGAACCGATGCGAGCGATGCGGCAGACGAGTCCGTTCGCCGGGGGCCATTGATCGGCTTTTCGCCGAAGGCAGGGCTGGTTTGGACGAGTGGGGAGGGGGAGACTATCCCCGGGGGCCGCCGGACCTTTCGGCCGATGTTCGCCTTCATCCGTTGAATGTGTTCGCGGTTCCAGGTGTAGAGGAATTCGGCACGGCTCTTAAAGAAGCCTTGGCCGACAATGACATCGTAGATACCGCCGCCAGAAGCTCCGTTTTCGGCGGCTAGCTCGGCTGGGTGGAGAGAGTCGGCGGCGTCCAGTGCAATTGCCTTCAGTCGTTCGTGAATACTTCCAAGAAAGAGAACTGCCTCATCAGGCGTCACTCGTTTGGCTCCGGGCAGGCCAGTAAGGGAAGCGTAGGCTTCGGCAAAACTGTGGGCAGCGGTGCAGACATCCCGCGCCTTGTAGCGCAAGAGCAACTCTAAGCTGGAAAGGTGGTGCTCGTGATACTTAGAGAAAGACGCGACGAACCCGTAAGAATCGACGAGTGCCTTCATGCGCCACCCACAGCACGCCCCCCGCTGCGCATGGCATTGGTGACCTGGTTGGTTTCCGCGAGAGTGATGGGAGCACCGCTCGAAAAGACCCAGCCCCCACGATGCTTCCAGAGACGGGCGGTGGCGCGGGAGGGGCGGAGGATACCTTCTCCATCATCGGAGACCAGATCCAAGGTATCGCCAGGATTGAGCATTAACTCGTCGCGCACCTGTTTCGGCAAAGCCATGCGACCTGCTTTCTCGATCGTAATAGTAATTTCCGTGAAGGGTAGTCACGGAGGTTTCGGGTCGTGATATGGTTCGTTCGTATGATCAAGGGCGTTTCGATGGTGCTCTGGCTGGCGAGCGGACTTTTCGCCGAAGATCGATTCTTTGATTCGGCGGGGGTTCGGATTCGCTACCTCGAACAGGGAAACGGGCCGGCGGTCGTGCTGCTGCAGGGCTACGGCGGGAGTTTGCAGGCCTGGGTTGGTGCCGGGCTTCTCGCGGATCCGGCGAAGGACCATCGCGTGATTGCGCTGGAACTGCGCGGCTATGGGATGAGCGGCAAGCCGCTGGAGCCGAAAGTCAGTGGCGACCAGATGGGGCTCGGGGTCATTGGCGTGAGGAACCACTTGCCGATTCCGAAGGCGCAGTTGGGGGCTTTGCAGAGGGCCACTTTGGCGATTGTGGCGAGCGACGACCTGAGTTTGCCGGCGTTGCGGGAAGTGAAAGCGGTGACACATCCGGTAGCGGCATGAGTGAGCTACATCGGACATTGGGGTTGCGGGATGTGACACTGCTGGGCGTGGCGTGCATCGTGGGGACAAGATGGCTGGCGACGGCGGCGCATGCGGGGCCGGGGTCGGTGACGCTATTTCTGTTGGCGGGTTTGTTTTTTGTGGTGCCGATTGCGCAGTCGGTTGGGGTGCTAGCGGGGCGCCGGCCAGACGCGGGGGGGCAGTACGTTTGGACGCGGGACGACTTTGGGGAGTGGCACGGATTCCTCGCGTTTTGGCTCTACTGGGTGGGCATCGCGAGTTGGCTGCCGAACGCGGCTATGGCATACATCAGCATTGCGGCGTATGCGATTAACCCCGCACTGGTGGAGAACCGGGGGGTAATTGTGGGGGCGTCGGTCATCGCGATTTGGGTGGGCGTGGGGGTGAACTTGATTGGCGCTCGGGTGGGGCGATGGAACCAGAATCTGGGCGGGGTGGCGACCTGGTTGATGGTTTGTTTGCTGTTAGGGACGGCGGCGGTGGTGTACTTGCGGCAGGGGTCGGCGACGGTGCTGCACTTGGCTCCGCCGATGGGCTTGGCGACATTGAACTTCTGGTCGCAGATTGCGTTTGCGCTGACAGGGATTGAGTTATTGGGGATGATGGGGGGCGAAATCAAAGATCCGGAGCGGACGATTGGACGGGCGGGATGGATGGCGGGAATGATCTCGGTGTTCATTTACAGCAGCGCGACGCTGGCGATGGTGGTACTGCGGCGGCCGGAGGAGACGAGCGTTTTATTTGGGATTATGCAGGCTGCGCAGGCGGGAGCGGCGTGGCTGCCGGTGGTATTTGGGGTGCTTTCAACTTGCACGATGCTGGGGCAGTTTGGAGGGTTGGTTTCGGCGACGGCGCGGCTGTCGTACGCGGCGGCTAAGGATGGACTTTTGCCACCGGTGTTTGCGGAGGTGCATCCGCGTTGGCGGACGCCGCATGTATCGATGGTGGCGCTGGCGGGGGTGGGGACGGCGTTGCTGCTGGTGATGCAGTTGGGGGATACGATGCGAGCGGCTTACC
The DNA here is from genome assembly GCA_947505565.1 of Acidobacteriota bacterium. Lineage (GTDB taxonomy): Bacteria > Acidobacteriota > Terriglobia > Bryobacterales > Bryobacteraceae. The sequence goes on from CANNLB010000171.1 coordinate 4,134, forward strand.
AGGAGCTGGTTTCGATGATGGTGCTAGGGAGTTTTACTCCGTTCCTCTACATTTTCCTTAGCGCTTGGAAGGCGGGGCTGCGGGTGGCTCCGGTGTGCGGGATTGCGGTGACGCTGATCGCGCTGGTATTTACAGCGCTGCCGACGGAGGATGTCGGCAGCGTTTGGTTGTTTGAGGCAAAGATCCTGGGGGGATTTTTGTTACTGCTGGGGTTGGGGCGGTGGATCTTCAGGCGATCGCAATTACGGGTTCGCCGAGGACTTCCCAGCGGGGGGTGACGCCGAGGCCGGGTTGGGCAGAGGCGGCGAGGCGGCCGTGTTGGCGTTGGGGGGCGCCTTCGGCGTTGCTGACCGTTACGTAGCTGTTGAAGTCCGTGGCGGTGAAGAGGAACTCCGGGGGCGTGCTGTGGGCGAGATGGGCGATGGCAGCAGTGATGATGTCGCCTCCCCAGGTATCTTCGATGGTCATGGCGATGCCGAGGGAGACGCAGAGATCGCGGATTTGGCGGGCCTTGGTGAGTCCGCCGACCTTGGAGATTTTGAGGTTGATGACGTCCATGGCCTGGTCACTGACGCCCCGGAGGACGGCGCTGAGATCGTCAATGACTTCGTCGAGGACGAAGGGGCGGTCGGTGTGGCGGCGGACGGCGAGGCACTCTTCATACGATAGGCAGGGCTGTTCGATGTAGACGTCGACATCGCGGACGGCGTGGGCGATGCGGACGGCTTCGTGTTGGCGCCAGCCGGTGTTGGCATCGGCGACGAGGACATCGCCCCGCTGCATTTGGGCGGCGACGGCGCGGATGCGTTCAATGTCGACGTCGGGGTTGCCGCCGACCTTGAGCTGGAACTTGGTGTAGCCTTCGGCGCGGTAGCCGGCGACGCTGGCGGCCATGCGGTCAGGTTCGTCCTGGGAGATGGCGCGATAGAGGGGGAAGTCGGAGCCGTAGGTGCCACCGAGGAGGGTGGCGACGGATTGCCCGGAGGCTTTGCCGAGGAGGTCCCAGCAGGCCATATCGATGGCGGACTTGACGTAGGGGTGGCCACGCATGAGTTGGTCCATACGGCGGTTGAGAAGGCCGAGTTGGGTGGGATCGGCGCCGAGGAGACCGGGGGCGAGTTCTTTGAGGCCGGTGCGGGCACCATTGGCATAGGCGGCGAGATAGGCCGAGCCGAGGGGGCAGACTTCGCCGTAGCCGGAGAGGCCGGAGTCGGTATCGACGACGACGACGGTCGAATCGAAAACGTCGACGGAGTTACCACCGGACCATTTATAGGTGCCTTCGTGGAGGGGAAGATCGACTTGATAAGCGCGAATGCCGGTGATTTTCATGCGGTGTGACTTTCAGTATAGGCGGAGCGGAGCATGCGGACGGCGGCGTAGAGGATGACGACGATGACGAGCCAGCGGAGGGCGGTGAGGGGGAGGGATTTGACGACGAAGGCGGCGAGGGGGACGCCGAGGAGGCCGCCGAGGGTGAGCCCGAGGGCGACGGTGGGGGAGTATTTCCCGCTTTGGACGAAGCGGGCACTGGCGACGGGCATCAGGAAGGCGGAGGAGCCCATCATGATGGGGAAGGCGGCCGTGGGGTTCATGCCAAGGAGGCCGACGAGGGTCATGCAAGGGGCGTAGAAGCCGATGCCGAAGGTGCTGATGGCGGCGAAGAAGCAGTTCAAAACGACGGCGGTGAGAAGTTTGCCGCCGGTGAGGCCGAGGGCGTCGCCGCCCGCGGGGAAGAGGTCGAACTGGCGGAGGAGGAGGGCGACGGCGGCGAACAGAAGTGCGCCGCCGACGCCGAGTTGGACGTTGCGTTTGGGCAGGCGGGCGACCCAGGCGGCACCGAACCAGGAGCCGACGACGGCGCCGGCGATCATGAGGAGGAGCGTCGAGGGGTCCACTTGGATGACGGCGATGTAGATGAAGGCTTGGAAGATGGTGGGGAGGGTGTGGCCGGCGTTGAGGGTGCCGGGGATGAGTTGGTCGGGGACCATGCGGGTGAACTTGAAGATGGAGGTGGTGGTGGCGAAGGAGCCGATGCCGAGGGTATCGAAGAAGTTGGTGACGAAGCCGGTGAGGAGAGCGGGGAGGGTGGGGCGGTAGTTGGTGAGGGGCCAGAGGGCACGGGTCCAGATGGCGGCGTAAGCGAGGGTGAAGAGGGCGAGGGCGGCGAAGGTGGCGGGGAGCACTTAGGCGGAGTTCCTCTGCTGGATGAGGCGCTCGAGTTCGGCGTCGAAGGCTTGGAGGGCGGAGAAGACTGCGTTGGTGTGGTCGCCCATGAAAAATTTCGCGG
>CANNLB010000172.1 GCA_947505565.1 Acidobacteriota bacterium
CGACCCCAGCACCCTCCGCTCGAACCCCGCCGGTACCGGCTCCATCCGCGACGTCTTCCCGAATAATCAAATTCCCGCCAACCGCATCTCTCCCACCGCCGCCTCCATCGCCACCTTCGGCGCGGGAGTCGCCCCCAACCGTGGCTTTGCCCCCGGCACCTCCGGCTACGTCCGCCAAAACTACCTCGTCACCGGCGGTACCGAAATCACCCCCACCGACAAGTGGTCCGTCAAAGGCGACCATCTCTTCGGTTCCAACCACCGGGTCAGCTTCCTGTGGAACACCACCGAGTTCCGCCGTAAACCCGGCCCCGCCGGCCCCCCCGGACTCCCCCAGCCCCTTTGGAGCGGACAGCTCCAAGCCTGGGACACCGAAGCCTACCGCCTCACCCACGATTGGACCATCTCCGCCCGCATGGTCAACCACCTCTCGTTTTCGAAGAACACCTTCACCAAAAACAGCTTCTCCGCTAACGTCGACAAAAGCTGGAAAGACAAGGTCTGCATCAAGAACGTGGTCGACTGCAACCAAAACTTCCCCTCCATCAACTTCACCGAATTCTCCGGTTGGGGCAGCGCTTCCTACAACGGCACCAACCAGCCCGGCTGGGGTTTGAAGGACGATCTCAGCTACGTCCGCGGTGCCCACACCTTCAAGTTCGGCTTCGCCTTCCAACAGCAGAACGCCGACGGTTTCGGCCAGCAGGACATCGCCGGTCGCGCCGACTTCAGCTACCTCAGCACCAGCATCCCCGGCAATACCAGCTTCCCCGCCAGCGGCGGTAGTTCCTTCGCCTCGTTCCTGGTCGGCGACGCCTTCCTCGGCCGTACGGAAACGATCCGCAACGTCACCCAGCGCTTCCCCTACTACGGCTTCTACGCCCAAGACGATTTCCGCATTACGAAGAAGCTCACCGTCAACTACGGCATCCGCTACGACGTCACCATGCCCCCGACCAACCTGAGGGATGAGTACTCTGACTTCAATCCCGACCGCCCCAACCCCGGTGCCAACGGTCGCCCCGGTGCCCTCTGGTTCGCCGGCTTCGGCCAGGGTCGCGAAAACACCCGCAGCTTGGTTCCCGGCTGGTACGGCGGCGTAGGCCCCCGCATCGGACTCGCCTATACCCTCGACCCCAAAACCACCATCCGCTCCGGCTACGGCCGTTCGTTCTCTCGCGTCACCGCCGTCCAAGGCTCCGGCCACTTCGCCGGCTTCATCGGCCAGTACCAATTCGATAATGCTTCCCAAGGCGTCCAGCCCACCTTCAAGCTCGACCAGGGCCTTCCCTCCTACGTTCTGCCTCCCTCCCTCGACCCAGCCTTCTCGAATGGTCTCAGCGTCGACTATTGGCAAGGCCAGGAAGCCACCCGCGCCCCCGAAAACTCCTTCTGGACCCTAACCGTCCAACGGCAGGTTTCCAGCAGTCTCGTCATCGAAGTCGGCTACAACGGCAGCGCCGGATCCCATCTCCAAACCGGGCTCCTGAACTTAAACCAAATCCCCACCCAGGTCTTTGACAACCTCGTCACCCGCTTCGGCGGCGTCCAAGCCGGCAATATCCTCCGCGCCGATATCGCCTCTCCCCTAGCCGTCAGTGCCGGCATCACCGCCCCCTACCCGGCCTTCCTCAACCAGCGCCTCCGCACCGTCAATCAGGCCCTCCGACCCTACCCCCAATACCAAAACATCTCCACCGGTGTCCAGAACGGCGACAAATCCGGCCACTCCTCCTATCATGCCTTCATCCTGAAGGCCGACCGACGCATGTCCGGTGGCCTTACTTTTAATTGGAACTACGTCTTCTCGAAGCTCCTCACCGACTCCGACACCTACTTCGCCAACGGCACCGCCTCCCAGGATCACTACAACCGCCGCCTCGAAAAGTCGATCGGCCAGAACGACCAAACCCACTCGCTCAAGTTCTCCACCATCTATGAACTCCCCTTCGGCAAAGGCCGCACGTGGTTCACCGGCGGCTTCTTGAATCAAGCGATCGGCGGTTGGCGCATCGCCGCCATTCAGTCTTATGCCAGCGGGCTCCCCATCGCCCTCCAGCGCAACAACCCCCTGCCGATCTTCAACGGCCAAGCCCGGCCGCTGATTGATAGCTATGACAATTGGCGCGCCCCCCTCGTCGGTAGCAGCTTCGACCCGAACGTCGATCGCTTCCTGAAACCGGCCAACCAGTTCCCGGCTCAACCCGTCGCCGCCTTCGGCAACGCCACCCGCTTCAACCCCAACCTCCGCTCGTTCACGAACATGTCGGAGAACGTCAGCCTGGCGAAAACGTTCAATATCACCGAACGCCTCCGCATCGACCTCCGCGGCGAAGCGTTCAACATTTTTAATCGGACCATCTTCGGCACCGGTTCGACCAACCTCAACGCCGGCACCTTCGGCCAAGTCCAAAATCAGGCCAACGACCCCCGCCAGATGCAGGTCGGCCTGAAAGTCTACTGGTAGATTGACAGTGGATGAACGTTAAGTCAGGAGAAAATAAGGCCCAAACAATCCAGCATCGTTAAATATATTATAAAACTCGCATACAATCTCCCGATGAGCTTCTTAGGCATCGGAGAGTTCTTTCAAAAAGCTCTCGACCTGAGGAGCGTTTTTATGAAATCTGCGGTGAAGAGTCCCCGTCCGACCAGGTCGCTCTTTCTAGAAAGGGTTCAGGAGATCCGGTCGCAATTGGCAGGCGACGACCTGTCCGGTCGCCTGTCCATGGACGACCTTCCGGCCGCTGATCTTCAGGCCGCCGTTGCGGTCAACGATCTTCTCGACCATCTCGCCCTCCAGGCGAAGGGCTCCCTGCAGACGAGCGAACGGAACAGAGCGATTCTGTCCGAAGAGCTAGCCGATGCCCGTGCCCTCTCCCAAGTGGTCTCGGAGATCGCGAGCGCCTCCACTCCGCTTGAAGCGGCGCGGATGGCGCTGGACTCGGTCCGTTCCGCCTTCGGCTGGGCCTACGGATCATTTTGGACGGTGGACGCGGCCAGCCGCTCCCTTGTTTTCGCGATCGACTCGGGTACCGTGAATGATCAATTCGTCCGGGTCACCCAACAGGCTCACTTCCAGGAAGGCGTCGGCCTGAGTGGCCGCGCCTGGAAGCAACGGGATCTGGTCTTCGTTCCCGATCTGAGCGAAGTCCGAGACTGCGTGCGGGCCCCGGTCGCGCTGCTGGCCGGCGTGAAATCGGGTGTCTGTTTTCCGGTCCTGGTGGGCGGCCAGGTGCGAGGCACGATGGATTTCTTCTCTCTCGAAAGCATCGCCCCGAGCCCCAACCGGCTGAGCTCGTTGCAGCTGGTTGGTCGGCTCGTCTCCGCCGCGCTCGAGCGGATCGAGCAAAGCGCCCTCTCGGAACAGGCGGCCTCGGATTCCCGCGCGGTCGGTCAGGTTCTGGAATCGGTTGGTGCCGCCACCACCGAAGCCGCCGCTACCGAAGCCGCTTTGACCACGGTGAAAGACGCCTTCGGCTGGGCCTATGCCTCGTACTGGGTCGTCGACGCCCAGGACCGCGCTCTTCGCTTTTCCGCCGAGGTCGGCACGGTCAATGAGGAGTTCCGCCGCATTACGCAGCAAGCGCGGTTCGCGGAAGGGACCGGGTTAAGCGGCCGCGCCTGGGCGCGCCGAGAACTCGTCTTCGTCGCTGACTTGGCCGAGGTGAAGGACTGCGTCCGCGCTCCGGTGGCCCAACGCGCCGGGGTCAAATCCGGCCTCTGCTTTCCGATTGAAGTCGATGGCCATGTGGTCGCCACGATGGACTTCTTCGCAACCGAAACGCTCTCGCCGAGCCCGGGCCGGCTCGAAGCGCTCCGCAGCGTCGGTCGGCTCGTTTCCGCGGCCATCGCCCGGATCCGCGATACGCAGCGCCAACGGGATGCGGCCAAAGATTCCGACGCCGTCAACCGCGTCCTCACCGCCGTCGGCACCGCGCAATCAGAAGATGAGGCCGCCCGGATCGCTCTCGAAACCGTGCGGACGGCGTTCGGCTGGGCCTATGGCTCCTACCGGACCCTGGACCGCAAAGAGAAGAATCTGCGATTTAGCACCGAGTCCGGCTCGGTCACCGAAGAGTTCCGGCGGGTGACCCAACGCGCCCGCTTTGCCGAAGGGGAAGGGTTGTCGGGCCGCACTTGGCGCGCCAGAGATCTTTACTTTGTCAAAGACTTGAGTGAACTGACTGATTGCGTTCGCCGGGAACCGGCGCAGCGAGCCGGGGTCAAATCCGGGGTCTGCTTTCCCATTCAGATCGACGGCGAGGTCGCCGGGACCATGGACTTCTTCAGCCTGGAAACCCTCGAGCCGAGCCCGGAGCGCCTGAACGCGTTACGCAGCGTCGGCCAACTCGTCTCCTCCGCCTTTGAAAGAATTCGCGACGCCACCAAACAGGCCGAATCCGCCCGCGACACCGGGGCCCTGAATCGGGTCCTCGAAGCGATGGGTCGCGCCGAGACCGTCGCCCAGGCCATCGGAACCGCTCTTGGCATCGTCCGGGAAGCCTTCGGTTGGGCCTATGGCTCTTATTGGCAGGTCGATCCCGCCTCGCAATCGTTGCGTTTTGGCCAGGATTCCGGCGCAGTCAGCGAGGAGTTTCGACGGGTGTCCGCCGAGGCGTCTTTCCGCGAAGGGGAGGGCTTCAACGGCCGCGCCTGGCGGGCTCGCGACCTCGTCTTTGTGGAAGATCTCGGTACCGTGACAGACTGCTCCCGTCGCGACTCGGCAGTCCGTCTTGGGATCAAGAGTGGCGTCGCCTTCCCGCTCGTAGTCTCGGGCAACGTCATCGGCACCCTCGACTTCTTTGTGATGATGACGATCGCGCCGAGTCCGGAACGTCTGGAGGCGCTGCGCAACGTCGGTCGCCTGGTTTCGCGGGCCATCGAACGGGTCGCGGTCGAAGAACGGGCGCGGCGCGAAGCCGCCTTCCAGGAACGCGAAGTGGCTCGCTTGGTCGTCAACCTGGAACGGATGGCGGCCGGCAATCTCCAGGAGATCGATGCCTCCATCACCGCCTCGGACGAGGAGACTCGCGCGGTCGCGGCGAACTTTGCCAAACTCAATACCGGCCTCTCCACCACCTCCGCCGCCATCCAGGGCCTGGTGGCCGATACCGCCCGCCTAGCGACCTCCGCCGTCGCCGGGGACCTCAAAGTCCGGGCCGACGCCTCGGTGCACCACGGCGATTTCCGCCAGGTCGTCGACGGCGTCAACCGGGCCCTCGATGCCGTCATCGGCCCCCTCGACACCGCCGCCGCCTATGTCGAGCGGATCAGTATCGGCGATATCCCACCGATCATCACGCAGACCTACCAAGGCGACTTTGACACGCTCCGCAACAACCTGAATGCGCTGATCGAGTCCATGCACAAGGTCAGCCACTCCGCCGATGCGGTCGCCCAGGGCGATCTCACCGTCGAGATCGTTCCCCGCTCAGAACGCGATCAGCTCATGAAGTCGCTGGCTCAAATGGTCGCCTCGCTCACCAGCACGATCGGCCAGATCAAAACTGCCGCCGGTGAGGTGGCCTCGGGAAGCGTCGCCCTCTCGACAGCCACCACGCAATTGTCCGAAGGGGCCAGCGAACAGTCCGCCGCCGCCGAACAAGCGTCGTCCTCGATGGAGCAGATGGTCTCCAACATTCGTCAGAACGCTTCGAACGCCGAACAAACCGAGAAAATTGCGGTCCAATCGGCTACCGATGCCAAGGAGAGCGGCCGCTCGGTCAGCGACGCCGTCAATGCGATGAAGGAGATCGCCAGCAAGATCTCCATCATCGAAGAGATCGCCCGGCAGACGAACATGCTCGCTCTCAACGCCGCCATCGAAGCGGCGCGGGCCGGCGAACATGGCAAAGGCTTCGCCGTCGTGGCTGCGGAAGTCCGGAAACTGGCCGAGCGGAGTCAGAAAGCCGCCAGCGAAATCAACCAGCTTTCGGCCTCGACCGTGAAGGTGGCCGAGCGGGCCGGAGAGATGCTCGAGCGACTGGTCCCGAATATTGAAAAGACCGCTTCGCTCGTCCAGGAGATCTCTGCCGCCAGCGCCGAACAGCAGACCGGAGCCGAACAGATCAACACCGCCCTCCAGCAGCTCCAATCCGTCATTCAGCAGAATGCCAGCGGGTCCGAGGAGATGGCCGCCACCAGCGAAGAGCTCTCCTCGCAAGCCGAGCAAATGCTCTCCTCGATCGATCAGTTCCAGGTCAACGAAAGCGACGAGATGGAATCCTCCATTCAGCGGCTTGACCGGGCGGTAGCCGCTCGGCCGTCACCTGCGGCCCGCCCCGCTCCGGCCCGAGTGGTCAGCGGGCGCCCGGCACCACCCGCCGTTGCCAGCCGCCGTCCGGCCGCTCCTACCCGGCCCGCGAGCCCGCCGCGCAAAGGCGGCGTTAAGCTCGATCTGCTCTCGGGTCCCG